>CBDUSM010000045.1:0-7848 GCA_965369825.1 uncultured Bacteroidales bacterium | reverse complement strand
CCGCCATAGGTTTTTGAACAGTTTTGAGCTGGACGATAAAGGGCTCCTCCAATCATAAAAGGCACTCCTGCTGGCCTGGCTGATCGAATATCCGTTTTAACAGGATTGTTCTTGTGTGGCTGATACTCACCCGTCATCTCATCAGCATAATAAATATATAAATGCGTATCTGATAAATGCTTTCTCGTGAAAAATAACCACCATCTGTTTTCATACCTGATCAATGTTGGGTCAACAGCATCCATATCATGTAGCAATACACCGTGTTGAACAAAACTGTCCGACATCTTATCGAATCTGTACAATACAACTTTTGAATCATCAGCACTTTCAGGCATGCAATACGTTTCAGCCTGTTCCGCAAAAAGGAAAGGATATGCCAAATGGTATTGTTCTTCAATACAAGCTTTTACTTTGATAATTTTCCCACTTCCGGGTTCAATGTTCACACACGAAATCTTAGCTTTTGCTTCCTTAAAATTATAATCCTCATAAAGGATACGAAAATTATCATCATCAATAAAACCAAAAGGGTCAGCATGGTAGCTTCCGGAAGGAGGCTTCTGCAACCACAGAGGCTCTTTGTTTAGATTGGATTGCATTAATTCAGAAACAGGCCTGCTTATGATCCCAATATTCCATTTTTCAGCTTTAAACAGGTCATGATAATGAAAAGATAGTTTGTTGTATAATAATTTAAAAACAAAGCATAACATCTTACCATTACCGGGAAAATGGTATATTTTCGCAGTTGAAGTGCTTGGTTCTAAATTATCAGGATCAAGAACCCCATTCTTCAAGTCTTCTGCAACTTGTAAAGGCCATCTCGCCGATTCAAAATACAACCGGTCCAAATTAGCGGGCCACGAATGATGGATTGTTTTAAAATAACCTTTCCTCAGGACGTAACCAGCATCCAACCTGTTTGTTAAGCGTTGTAAAATAGCACCATTAACATTATCCCTGAAATAAATCTCCCAAAAACCCGGAGGCCCGCCACGGTATTTTTGTTCATCAGCGTGATGAAAAGACCATATACCAAACCTGGCTGATTGAAGTATCTCTCCCCTTATAATATTGAATCCGAACCTGAGAATAAAATCAAGATTATGTGATTTTATCCGCTCAACATCCTGGTCATTGAAAATTTCAGAAAACCCTTTTTTTTCCACCCGGCACCTTATACTTGGGACACCTTTTAGTGAAGATTCTAATGATACAAGGTGCCTGGATGCAGGGTTGAAAATAAATCTGCTATATATCCTGAACAAAAATTTAGCATATGGGTAATGCCATAGTTTCTTTACAAAAGGCATTTTCATGTTCGGCCTGTCATCAATGATCAATAAAGAAGGTTCATGACCATAATCAATCAGGTACCGGATAGTTTTGGCTTTCCACTGATGGAAATTATAGCCTGAGCACATGATGCCAAAACGGTAATTATTTGTATTATTTCCTTCTCCTCTCACCTGGTAAAATATATGCGTATAAATCAATTAGCTGGTTGGCAACCGCTTCCTTGCTGAATGATTCAATTGCAAATTTCCGAATCTTACTTTTATCATATGCTGAGAAGTGGTCCATCATATGAATTATCTTCTCAAGAAAATCATTTTCATTACCGGGTTCAACCAGCATTCCTGTTTCTTTTTTCACGTATTCAGGTATTCCCCCTACTCTGCTTGAAACAACCGGTATACCACAAGCAAAGGCTTCATTTATAACCACCGGCATGTTTTCATAGTGGCTGAATAATACCATAAAGTCAACACTGCTAACAAGATTAGAAATCTCAACTCCTTCCAAAAGGCCGGTAAAAAAAACATGCTTATTCAGCAAATTAAGCTTATCAGCTTTATTCTTCATCATCTCAAGATCCATCCCCTCACCAACAAAAAAACATTCAAAATCCTGCCTTATCTCAGATAATTTTGCCAGGGTATTCAGTATGCCGGAAATATTTTTCGACCGGTCTTCAAAGCATGAAACATGAACAAACCTGATCTTATCATGGTCAATATTTTTTCCAGATGGCTTAAATTTATCGGTATCAACAACATTTGGTATGATCAAATTAATTCTATTCTCCAACCCGTGAGCGATCATGGCTTGTTTCAGATTATCAGTAACCGTAGTTACAGCTTCAGCGTTACGGACAACCAGTCGGGTTAACCACTTCCTTACTGATCCGTTAAACGTTCCTGTTTCAGGCAAGTACCTCGACCAATGTTCTGTGATCAAATACGGGATACCTCTAAAAATCTTAAGTAACCATGCTATTAGCCCAAGCCTGGTCAGCACATGAACATGAATAAGATCGGGTTTGCCAACATTTTTTATGATGTTTCCGTACCCTTTTCCCATGGCTGAAAAAAAACGGAACGCCTTTACTAACGGAGCTACAATAGCAGGTATTTTGGAAGAACAAGGTTTATAATAAACCCTAACAGTATAAACCTGATTCTCTTCTTTCACATCAATAAAATATTTGCCTGGTATATCTGTCGCTGCCTGTGCATACAATACCGAAACCTTGATTGCGTCAGCAATAGCTTCAGCATGATATTTTATGAATAGTCCGTGCATAGGGTCGTAACGGCTTGGATACCATCGGGGAAGAAACAATACATGTTTATCAGCCAGGTTATTCATTAATAAAAATTATAAGCTAAGTTAATAACTAAACGCGAGCGAAATCAGTTTGTTTTAGAATAAAAATAAAAAGCAAATTTAATAAAAGCTTATCTGTTTACTGAATTTAGATGGCATATCTCCTGAAGAAATACATATTTATTAAAATTTGTGCCGTTTTCAACCAAAACACAGGCATATTGTTAATAACTAATTCATAAAACCATGTTACCTTTTATTGGATATTCCGATAAACTAAAAAGAAGATATACTCCTGGCAATCACTTTTTAAAATATATCAATATTTCAATAACAGGGATTTCTCTTATTCCTCTTTCCTATTAACAAAACCCTTTCCTGCAAATTTTTCTTTTTGTCATAAACGGAGTTAAGCCAGCCATTTCTTAACTCACAGGTTTATTTTATTAACATAAATAAAAAGGAGGTTGTTATGAGCAATGTAAAAAAAAGAATTATTGATGATGCATTAATGCAATTCATCAATAACAGGGGCTCGCATGCTGACCCTGCTATGTATTTTGACAATGAAGTGTTAAAAAAAGGTGAAAAAATTGACCTTTTTGAGAAAACCATTACGATTAAAGAACCAACAAACCTGGTTTTTATTGATGAGCAGCCCGGTTTGAACTGGGGACATGCATGCCAGTATTTGTTATACCAGGCTGACAAAGGCAAGCTATTAAACAAGGTTGATGCCAAATTTCCACCATTTCTAACAAAAAAAAATGTGGAAGGTATGGAGATCTTTAAGATTCCCAGGATCATGAACAACTTTAAAACCCGAAAAACACTTAGGTTTCCTCTTGATCCGGCGAGGTTGACTGCCTATACTAAATTAAGACGATTGCCTTTCAAATTTTCCAAAGTAGAAGGGAGAAGGTATGCCATTTTCTTTTCAGGTGGATCTAACTGCAGGCATGTAAACGACATGGAATTCTTTTACAGGACATTACTCGATATTTATGCCTACAACCCGAGTGATGTTTTTATCTGCAATTATGATGGAAACATCAATTGGATCAAAGCTGGCTGGTGGGAGCCTGCTCAGGATTTGGCCAACCCTATTAATTACCCGGTGGATAATACACCTTTCCGAATGCAGGTAGACGAGCCGGGAACGAGAAACGGATTTCAGAATATTATCACACAGTTATCTGGTGTGATGAATCAGTATGATTGTTTACTGATTCATACAAATAATCATGGATGGTATGGAAACAAACCAGGTGGCGGTACCGATGAGGGATATATTTCATTGCCGGGGAGCACGAAATACTGGGCATCGGATTTTGTAAGTGATTTGTCAAACCTGCCACGATTTAAGAATCTTTTGGTTGTAATGGAGCAATGCAGTTCAGGCTCTTTCATTCAGCCAATTATGAATAACAGTCCGGCAGACAATACAGTCGTACAAACCGCTGTTCCTGCAAAAGAATCGTCGGCCGGTGATTGGTACTTCGACCCATGGATAGAGCTATGGATATCTGCTATGGCCGGAGTAAGAGGTGATGGCACTGCACTTGCCATTTCGCCCGATGACGACCTCGACAGCAAAATTTCAGCCTATGAAGCCTATGATTTTGCAATAGGACAAGACAATCCACAAATGGATGAATCAACGCCAGACCATTCCAAAAAAGTCTTTCTGGCGGGCTGCACTTCATGGGTAAAGTCCCCTTATAAGATATATAAAGAATATGCAAAAGAGTACCATAAAGAACAACTGAAGGACTATCATAAGGACCATTTAAAAGACGGAAGTTCTGATTGGGAAAAAAGAGAAAAAGAGTTTGCTAAAGAGCATGTAAAAGAGATGATGAAAGATCGTAAAGAAATATTCGAAGGAAAAGCTCTGGCAAGAGATGATTTTGAAAAAATGCAGGATATTCCGGGTGGACATATGTTTCATGATCCCATTGGCCCGGAAATAATCAGGGGGCTGGAAGGCAGAATCGGGTCACTTGAAAGATTAATCAATAAAACCACTCCATTTATTAAATCCAACCTGCGCCCTGATATTAAAGACAAGGCATTTGGAGATTCAGAGGATGATAAATAGTTGATAACAAATAAAATTGTAAATTAGGAGGCGAAACTGGCATAGAAAAAATGAAAATTCTAAAAAAAATCGAAGAAGATGTTATTAACAGGTATCAGTTGGAGGCTGGCGAACAGCAAGATGTTGACATTTACAGGATTATTGTAAATTTTAACATAGGGGAATCCCTTGATTTAATTGATCAAACAATTGAATTTGTTCATCCAACTGTAGTTATCTTTATTGATAAAAAACCAGTTTATAATTGGGGACACCCATGCACGTATTATCTATTTAACTCAAATAATGGAGATTATTTGAGAAAAATCGATGCCAGCTTCCCTCCTTTTTTCCCTGAATGGTCATCAAATGTTGAACCCATCAAGCTATCAGAAAAAACAAAAAGCTTTTTAAACAAATAGCTTGATTCAGTGGACTTCTGACACCTCTACCCTTTCCTATAGGTTACTATTAATATTTCTATTTTTAATACACATATTAAAATAAAGTTGATATGTTTCTTATACTTTGCGAATCAACATCCATTTTTCCCTTAAACATAGCTAAATTTTTGAACAAGCTTGGAAAGGAGACATTAATACTAACACCGTACGACATAGCTCATCACACTTCTATTCACTTCCATATAAAAAACAATGATCACTCATTCTCAATAGCGTATGGAGAAAAAAATATTTCTAATGAGAATATTGAGGGCGTTGTAAACGAAATACATGGTTTTGGAAAAGATTTATGGCCTCAAATGTCAGATAAAGATGCTGAGTATGCTTCAAATGAAACTCATGCTCTATGGTTGAGTCTGTTATCAAGCTTGACATGCCCTGTGATCAATCCTCCGTCACACACATTTCTGGCAGGAAATTCACCAACACAGTCTGAGTTTTATCATTTATGCCATCAACTTGGCCTGGAAGTTCCAGGGTATTATATCATCGAATCAGGGACTGTAGCATCTCCCCTTGCGGAAGAAAAGGTACTGGCGACATTCACTGATTTAGGTGTTTACCCCTATAGAAAAAAAATATTGTCGAAGGAAAACCTACTATTTTATCCAACCTATATGGATCATATAAGAATTGAAGAAGCTTATTCGGGAAATATTTTTAGTGTTATCCTGGTAAACAATACTTTCTTTTGTACAAAGCTTGGGAACGGCTATGAGGTCAGCGCTCAGGATAATCATATTATACCATCCAATGTAAAAGAATCCCTACTGAAGCTACAAAATTCGTTAAATCTCATTATTGCTGAATATACATTTAGGGAGTATAAAAATAAATGGATCATTTTATCGATGGATATAAGCCCTTATTTTGGGACAATGAAAGCTCATAATAACAAAATCCTGAATGAAGCAGCTAATTTCTTAATTCAAAAAAACAGTATTAGTTTATGATTACTTTGGTTTGTGGCGTTCGTCAGGAAACACCTACCCTGTTATTAATTAATGCATTAAAGGAACTAAGTGCTGATTTTCACGTAGTAAACCAGGAAGAGTTATCAAATCATGTTCAGGTACGGTGGAGTTATGATAATGGCGGGTGTAAAGGTACTATCAGAATAAAGGATGAATATGTAAACATACAAAGTATCAGTGGTGTGTTTCTACGGTTTATGAGCACGGAACATATGCCTGATGCAAAAAAAAATGAAGCAACATTAACAAAAACAAGATCTGTAATCACATCTCTTACAGATCTTTTCGATATCCTTCCTGTTAAAGTTATCAACCCTAAGTATGGTATGATGACGAACTTCTCCAAACCAAATCAAAGCCTGATGATCAGGAAATCCATGTTTAAAATACCGGAGACTTTAATAACCAACAAACCGGCATTAGCTACCAGTTTCATTGAGCATCTCGACTATAATGTTATCTACAAATCAATAAGTTGTGAGAGATCAATAGTTAAAAAGGTGAAGAGAAGTAACATAGAACAAATCGACCAAATAAAGCATCTTCCTACGCAATTCCAGGAATATATTGAAGGGAATAATATTAGAGTTCACGTTGTTGACCATCAAATATTTGCAACAGAAGTGATTACTGAAACTGTCGATTACCGGTATGCTCATGTAAATGGTGATAATGCAGAGCTCAAACCAATTGAACTTCCATTAGATATAAAAAACAGATGTATTGAGCTAACCAAACGATTGGGATTGGTTTTCTCGGGCATTGATTTGATTCGTAATAAAAATGACTATTATTGCTTAGAAGTAAATACGTCGCCCGGGTACTCATATTATGAACTTTCAACAGGACAACCAATTGCACAAGCACTGGCAACTTACTTAAACAATAAATAGAAAATTGGCCTGGCAATCATCCTAAATTTTTATTCTATAAGAAACTTTTAATAGAAAGATGTTGTGTGGGGTGATTGATGCCATATGATTAACATCACGGTTAAAATTGAACTCGCTAAGGCCATTAAAGTCAGTCCGGTCTTGCGACCATACGAGGTAGAGAACTGATCCGGGAATGTATTCCCATCGCAAGACCATATTAGAACGGAATTGAAGAAAGTTAAAGTTGGGATTTCCAAATTCATAATCAGTTGTTCCGTCACTATTTTCATCGATGTAATATACTTCATCATCAGGATTATATAAAATTTCTTCATCTGAATAAATATGAAATCTGTCATAGAAATTATTAGCCTGCGAATTAGTTATCCTTTTAAATTCAGTGTAATCTCCGACTGAAATAAATGGCTGCCCATAATATTGAATGGTAAGGTCGGGGGTTATTGCATAATCAATACGGGCGACAATTCCATATGTGGTTTGGTCAAGATTAGAAATAATATATTTATCAACTCCATTGTATTCTGTTGTCTCTATATACTGTATCCTGGAGTATCCTTTAGAGAAAAAAGGTAAAATAGATAATTTTAAAGCATCCAGCGGCCTGTATGTAAAGTCGAGGCTGTAATTTTGATGTAATTCATCACTAACAGATGACCAGGATCGGGAATGCGAAATTTCAAAAATAAATTTCTTTCGTTCATCTGATTCAGCATAAAACCAAACATTTTTGCTGGCTGGATATTTAAATGAAGGGCCACCCCTGAGGACTCCTTTGTCAAGTCCGCTACCTTCATAGTTAAACCCTGTTCCAAACGACCAGT
>CBDUSM010000044.1:0-8036 GCA_965369825.1 uncultured Bacteroidales bacterium | reverse complement strand
GACACATTTGGTAATGGAACCCTTACAGCATTTGCGGTTAACCTTCCTTTCAGGCTAGGAATCACTTTTGCAGATGCCGAGCCTGCTCCTGTTGAAGTGATCACCATATTTACTGCTGCGGCCCGGCCTCTGCGCTCCTTTTTGTGAATGTTATCCAGCAAATTCTGGTCATTCGTATATGAGTGTATTGTTTCCAGGTGACCTTTTTCAATTCCAAACTTATCTTCTATCACTTTCAAAGCAGGCACAATGGCATTGGTAGTACATGAAGCCGCAGAAAAAATCTTCTCTTTTTCCAACTCAAGGCCACGGTGGTTCACACCATAAACTATATTAGGGATATCACCCTTTGCAGGTGCCGTTAGAAGAACTTGTCCAATACCTTTTGCTTTCAAATGACGACCCAGGCCCTCCCTGTCTCTATAAACACCAGTTGTATCAATAAGTAGAGCTTTATCGATCCCAAATTGTGTGTAATCAATATCTTCAGGGCTATTTGCAGACAAAAACTTAACAATATGTCCATTAATGTACATGGTCTGATCATCAACATTTTCAATAGCAATACCCCTGAATGGGCCATGTATAGAATCATGCCTGAGTAATGAAGCTCTCTTAATGAGATCATTCGGGTTTTTGCTTCTTGTAACAATAGCTCTAACCCTCAGTTGCGATCCACTACCCTGAATAACCATTTCCCTGGCAATCAAACGTCCAATTCTTCCGAAACCAAAAACAACCACGTCACGGGGACCGGAATAAGAAGTCTTTTTCCCGATGATATGTTTCAATTTATCAACAATAAATTCAGTTTCATCTTTATACTGATTTCTTTCACGCGTCCACTCATGGTTTAGTCTTCCAATGTCGATCCGGGAAGGAGGTATATCCAGCTTATAGATAGCCCTGGCAAGAAGTAAAGAATCCTGAACTTTCAATAAAACCCCGACAGTATTAATTGAATAAGAATGTTTATAAAGAATAACAGAAGCACTTCTGTCAAAAAGCTGACTGCGAAAGATAATCAGCTCAATGGATTTTTCATAAAACAGTTTTCCAAGAATATCAATAAACTCAAATCCTGCCTTTTCATCACTGATCCACTTATTAAGTTGATCCTCATAATAAGAATTATTAAGGATAATTTCAGGCTTTTTGCTCATGTTGGTTGTTTTTTAAAAAAAAAAAAATAAAAAAAATAATGCTAAGCACTTTTGAGATAATAGATTTTTCTTTTTTCTTCAAAAGTGATGTGGGCAAATATATTTAAAAAAAAAGGATTACCTCAAAATTCACTCGAGGTAATCCCAGATTTTTTTTTCACAAATTATGAACAATCAACTTCTTACTGTCCAAGATAAGCTTTTAGAAGTTTGCTTCTTGAGGCATGCTTCAACCTTCTGATGGCTTTTTCCCTAATTTGCCTTACTCTTTCCCTTGTGAGATTAAACTTAGTACCAATCTCTTCCAGGGTTAAGCCATAGCTCATTCCAATTCCATAGTAAAGGTTGATGACATTTCTTTCCTTTTCAGAAAGTGTGGCAAGGGAGCGTTGAATTTCTTTTGCAAGTGATTGTCTTATCAACTCCTGGTCGGTGGATGGATTTTCGTCATTCAAATATATGTCCAAAAATTTCACATCTTCATCCTGGGCTAAAGGAGCATCCATAGAAATGGTCCTCTTCCCTATCTTCATCACTGCATTAATTTTATATTCGGGCACTTCCAGGGATTCAGCTATTTCATCAACCGAAGGGACTCTTTCGAATCGCTGTTCCAACTTTGATGATGCCTTTTTAATTTTATTCAATGATCCAACCTGATTAAGAGGTAATCTTACAATACGCGACTGCTCGGCCAGTGCCTGGAGTATTGACTGCCTGATCCACCAAACCGCATAAGAAATGAATTTAAATCCGCGGGTCTCATCAAAACGTCTTGCTGCTTTAATCAAGCCCAAATTTCCCTCATTAATTAGGTCCGGTAAGCTTAATCCTTTATTTTGATACTGCTTAGCAACCGACACAACAAACCTTAAATTTGCTTTGGTCAACTTTTCAAGAGCATCCTGATCCCCTGTTTTAATTTTTTGTGCCAGATACACCTCTTGCTCAGCTGTAATTAACTCTTCCTTTCCAATATCCTGAAGATACTTGTCAAGAGAAGCGGTTTCACGATTCGTTATTGATTTTGTGATTTTTAGTTGTCTCATTGTTTACCTCCCGGAAACTTAATCATTTGACTATCAGATATGTAGAAATATGGGTTAACCGATACAAAAATACAAAATTTTATGCTTACTTCAAAATAATAAGGCAAAATAATTCAAGAATAATTAGTAAGCCAAAAAAATCAGAAGCCAATTCCATAGTAAGCCCTCATGCCATCAGGGTAAACCCCTTCAATAAGTATGCCACCCGAAACATGTTTAAATGCATCCTTAATATCGGTGACTGTTCTTATTGGGGCTTTATCAATTTTTGTTATTATTAAACCTTTCCGAATACCTGTGGCATATAATTTACCATCCACAAGGCCTACAACTTTCACTCCGGAATCTATATGTAACCGTCTCAATTCATCCTTGTCAGCAGGTTCAAAAATTGCACCAAGCATTGAAAAATTATTTCCCAAATTATTTTGAACAATCTCAGTTGTCCCATCAATATTCTTCAGCGTTAATTGAATGTATTCCTTTTTGTTGTTTCGGTTAACGGCGATGAGAACATCATCACCAGGGCGTCTCTGCCCAACTGCTTCAAGCAACTCAGATGTGCTATTGATCGCTGCATTATCAATACCAACGATTATATCACCCACTGCAATTCCGGCTTCTTTTGCCGAGCCATTTGTGGTCAACCCTGCAACATAAACACCTTTCACCTCATTTATTCCCAATTCATCAGCCAGTTCACTATCAAGGTCCCTGATTTGCACACCAATCATAGCCCTTTGAGCTATTCCAAATTCCATGAGGTCTCTAACAACTTTTTTTAGAATATTTACAGGAATGGCAAAAGAATAACCAGAATAAAAACCAGTTCCTGAAGCAATGGCTGCATTTATCCCAACTAATTCACCCCGGGTGTTAACCAGTGCACCACCACTGTTTCCTCTGTTTACAGCGGCATCGGTCTGAATAAATGATTCAATCGCAGAAGTGTTATCCGGTGTTTGAAGAATATTAATGTTTCTTGCTTTAGCACTTACAATCCCTGCAGTAACAGTTGAAGTCAGGTTAAATGGATTACCAACTGCCAGTACCCACTCACCTATTTTAAGGTCATCCGAATCACCATATTCAATAAAAGGCAATTCTGTGCAGTCAATTTTAATCAGTGCAATATCTGTGGATGGATCAGTTCCGATGATTGAAGCTTCATACGTTCGCTTGTTGTTCAATGTAACTTCGATTCTATCAGCGTTTTTTATAACATGATTATTGGTTACAATATATCCATCTTCTGAAATGATAACACCTGAGCCAGCAGAAACATACGCCGGCCTTGTATCATCCTGCCGGGGATCACCAAAAAAGTCACGCCACTCAAAATAATAATCGTAATTGTTACTTTTCCTCTCGTACTCTGTTCTGATATGCACCACTGCATGAATGGTTTTATCAGCAGCAACGGTGAAATCAGGCAAAATTTGTGGTCCGGTAGGAATATTTTGATCTACATAATGAACAGGTGTAGGGTATGGTTGACTATTAACAAAAGTGGGCAATGACTGTTCATCACTTTGTATTGCCTCAAAAATTAACAACGCAATAACCGCACCTAATAGGGCAGCTCCAATAAAACCAAAAAACTTTTTCATAACTTCTATCCTCTTTATATTAACAACTAAATCTTAATTTTGTTTTACTATCGCAACAATTATACCTAAAAAATCAGGAAACAAGACAATAGGATTAAAAAGGCTAAAATGGTTATCACGCCTTCTTAATCTTCTCTTTATTTTCTATACTTCTCTCTGAAACGCTTCAATGATCGCTTAAATTATTCATTTGATGTTAAAGATTGTTAATTAAAGATAAGGTGACAAAATAGCACGAATAATAACGGACAAACCTCTTAGTTGGGATATTGTGACATTATGTTTATTTTTGTACATTCACAACTGAAGTCATAGAAATCCAGAAACAAGGATGAAATTATTTTTTTCAAAATATGAAGGTACCGGAAATGATTTTGTCATTATCGATAATCGAACCGGTTTTTTTAATAATAATAAGAAAGCAATCCGGTTTCTTTGTGACAGAAGGGTTGGAATTGGTGCCGATGGCCTTATTTTGTTGTCAGAAGAAGAGGGATTTGATTTCAGGATGACCTATTTTAATGCAGATGGTAAAGAGGGTTCCATGTGTGGCAACGGCGGCCGCTGTATTACAGCTTTTGCCTATTCGTTAGGATTAACAGGCAAACAGGTTAGGTTTATGGCCTATGATGGAGAACACACAGCCAGGGTGCTGGAAGAAAACGGAAATGTATACCTGATAGAAATAAAAATGAATGATGTGTCAAACATTGATGTCAACCAGGAATTTATACTGTTAGATACCGGATCGCCACACTATGTCAGGTTTGTTGATGATATTGAATCAATAGATGTTAACAACGAAGGAAGTAAAATCAGATACAGTCCTAAGTTTAAGAAAAATGGTACGAATGTTAATTTCGTAAAACGATCAAAAAACAACCTTTTCGTTCGCACTTATGAAAGAGGGGTAGAAAATGAAACATTATCATGCGGAACAGGTATAATAGCTTCAGCCCTGGCAGCTTCAATATTGGGGGATAAAGGCATAAATCAACACCTTGTCAGAACACGAGGTGGTGACCTGAAGGTTCAGTTTGAGCGCAATGATAATTTATCCTTCAGTGATATTAAGCTTACAGGGCCGGCTACATTTGTGTACAAAGGAGAAATTTCGATTAACGATTAACGATTTAACGATTTTAGATTTGAATTGGGGATGGTTGGAAAACATATTTCTTTACGGGCACCCGAACCGGCAGATGCTGAACTGCTTTTTAAATGGGAAAATGACACTTCCATCTGGCAGGTAAGCAATACCATTACGCCATTTTCAAGGTTTGCTATTGAGCAATATGTTATGAATGCTCAGCTCGATATTTATTCAACGAAGCAGTTGAGATTAATGATCGATCTTCATATTAAAAATAAAGTTGTAACGATTGGCACTATTGATCTTTTTGACTTTGAGCCAACACATATGAGAGCCGGAGTAGGTATATTAATTAGAGAAGGAATGAGTAATAAGGGCTATGCTTCTGAAACAATGGAATTACTGATTGATTTCGCTTTTAACACACTGCAGCTACATCAACTGTACTGCAACATTGATGCAGAGAATAAAAAAAGCCTTCATCTTTTTAAAAAATTCAATTTTATGGAAGTGGGCTTAAAAAAAGAGTGGTTATCAGTAAAGAACAGATGGGTTGATGAGTATTTACTGCAACTAATACATAATGCGTAATTTGTAATACAAAAAACAAGCAACAAATGTGTGCATTCTACTATACCAAATATGGGCGGTCGCCTAAAAAGAAGAAAAAAACCAAAATGCTACGCATTTTTCGAAATATTTTCATTTTATTAATTGTTGCCGGTAGCATAAGCACATATCTCATATACAGAGCTCTCTGGAAAACAAATGTTTGGATTCATGAAAACACAACCACCTCCATATATATTCCAACGGGGGCTACTTTTAATGATGTTAAATATATATTATACGAACAGGGGCTGATCATAAATAGAAATTCATTTGAATGGCTGGCAAAGAAGAAAAAATATCCGGCTCTCGTTAAGCCGGGAAGATATATTATTAAAGAGGAAATTGGAAATAACGAGCTGATTAATCTGCTTAGATCAGGAATGCAAACCCCTGTTAATGTTCTGTTTAACAATATTCGAACAAAAAATCAACTAGCTCAAATAATTGCGAAGCAAATAGAAGCCGACTCAACATCGATCATGCAGGTTATTGAAGATACTTCATTTTTAAAGCAATTCAACCTGGCCCCTAAAAATTCAATCATGATTTTCATTCCAAATACCTATGAGTTCTACTGGAATACAGATGCCAGGGACTTTGTTGAACGAATGGGTGAGGAATACAATCGCTTTTGGAATACTAAAAGAATGCAAAAGTTAGGCCTGACAGGAATGACAAAAGAAGAGGTTATCATTTTAGCTTCTATTGTTGAAAAAGAAACGATAAAAGATGACGAAAAACCCTTAATTGCAAGTGTTTATATCAACCGCTTAAATAATCAATGGCTTCTCCAGGCTGACCCAACCCTTGTTTATGCTTTAGGAGATTTTAATATCAAGCGTGTACTTAACGAACACAAAAAAATTGATTCACCATACAACACATATAAAAATGCCGGACTTCCCCCCGGGCCCATATGTATACCATCGATAGCCTCAATTGATGCAGTTTTGAATTTCGAGAATACCGGCTTTATGTTTTTTTGTGCTAAAGATGATCTATCCGGATATCATAACTTCGCTAAAACAAATCGTCAACATCAAAAAAACGCCAGGAAGTTCCAGCAGGCACTCGACCGGTTAAACATCAAACAATGAACGCATTCAAGGCTTATGATATCAGAGGTGTTTATGGCATTGACTTCACCAAAGAAGATATTTATAAAATTGGCTACTTCCTTCCTCATCTACTTAAAACCACTAAAATTTTAGTAGGGCAAGATGTCAGGGTTTCGTCAGATGAGATATATGATCATTTGAAACAAGGCATCAATGATGCAGGTGCTGATGTATATAATGCAGGGTTAACAACCACACCAATGGTCTATTGGGGGACAGCTAAATACAATTTTTCTGCATCCGTTCAGATCACGGCTTCACATAACCCAAAAGAATACAACGGATTAAAAGTATCCCGGGAAAATGCGTTACCGGTTGGCTATGAGAGCGGCCTGTCTGAACTTGAGCAGATGATAAACAATCTGCCTGTTATTCCAGTTAAAAACAGAGGAAAAGAAATTAATTTTTCTTTTAGAAATGATTACTTAGAATTTTTGAATAATTACCAAAGAGATCATTCAAATTTAAAGATAGGGATTGACTGTTCAAATGGCATGGCTGCCCTCCTCATCAAAGATTTACTTGGCAATGCACCGATATATATTTTCGACACCCTTGATGGCACCTTCCCTAATCACGAGGCCAACCCGTTGATTCCTGCAAATGTTAAAGACCTTAAAAAGCTGGTGCTGGATAATAATTGTGATATTGGTGTTATTTTTGACGGTGACGCCGACAGGGTTATGTTTGTAGATGAAAAAGGTCAATTTATCCGCCCTGATCTTATCATCGGTGTTTTAGCACATCATTTCCTTACCGGAGAAACAGAAAATGTACTCCAGGATATCAGAACATCTAAAGGAGTAACAGAATATATTGAAAGGTTTGGAGGAAAGATGCACATGTGGAAAGTTGGCAGGGCTTATGCAGCGCTAAAATTGAGAGAAATTGATGGCATCTACGGTGGTGAACTGGCCGGCCATTATTACTTCAGGGATTTCTATTACTCAGACTCCGGATTACTGGCGTGCCTGTTGATCCTGAATATTATCAGCGATATGAAAAACCGTGGAGTGTCTGTATCACAGCTAATCAGCCGGATTTCAATCTATGCTAATTCAGGTGAAATCAACTTCAGAATTGAAAAGAAGACAGAAGCGATGCAGGCTGTTAAAGATCATTTCACCAAAGCAGAAAAATCACAAAAATTCTATGATTTTGACGGCTACAGAATTGAGTTCCATGACTGGTGGTTTAACATCAGGCCATCCAACACAGAGCCGTTTCTGCGGTTTATTGCTGAAGCGAAGGATGAGGAAAAGCTACAAAAAGTCATAAAGGAGGTTAATCTTGTTTTGGGGGTGTTTCAATGATGTAATCGGGAAACAGGAATCGGGAATCAGGACGGCAGGCAGCAGAAAGAACGGGATTTGACTAGCCCCGGACTTCAG
>CBDUSM010000043.1:0-8061 GCA_965369825.1 uncultured Bacteroidales bacterium | reverse complement strand
CCCGCTGACCCATGCCCCTGATGCCCCCGAATGTGATCCAATAAAATAGGGCTCACAAGCCGTGATTTCAGAAGGAGTTTCTTCAGGCATAATATTACTTGATGCCCAGTGCAACGCCTGACTAATGGTCATATCCAAAAAATCTTCCCAGGCTTCACTCTCGAGATGTTTTTTTGCCTTACGGGCTTCTTTTTCATCTTCGATTTTTCCCAGCAGGTTTTTGATGGCTTCGTCAGTTCGCATATATATTGGCCCTTTGCCATCTTCGAGATCCAGCATCATTAAATAGTTTCTCAGGTTGGCAGGGATGGGTTTAACCTTACCATAAGGTGCCCATTTTTCTAATTCAGCAACCCTGGTTTCCATGTAATCTTCCCCAAGGGAGTTTCTTGCTTTTGCCTGAAACAGAAGGAACCACGCACCAACAGGCCCATAAGCATCTTTAAACCTTACAGGAATAAATCGGACCTCCTGGCTGGTCATTTCGGCTCCTGCTTTAATGGTGAAGTAGGCGCTTGCACCTGAATTAAAGGGTGGGTACCACGACCTTCCAAGCCCTTCTCCTACAGATTTCGGGCGAAAAACATGAACAGCACCGCCCATGGTAGCAAGGACGGCATTGGCTCTAAAAATATAAAATTTATTTTCCCTAACACTGAATCCGGTAGCCCCAACGCACCAGTCACCATCCATAAGAGGTTCGGTGATGAATATTCGTTCATAGTAACTGCCGTTATCTCCAAGTTCTTTTAAAGCATTCTTGGCAGCTTCGGAAACAATGTTTTTGTACGATTCTCCGTGGATCATTATCTGCCATTTTCCCCCTTTAACATAGTTGCCTTCTTCATCTTTCCAGATGGGAAGACCCCATTTCTCAAAGAGATGTACTGATGAATCCACATGCCTGGCTATATTAGCAACAAGGTCATCACGGGCAATGCCCATCAAGTCGTTTTTAACATAGGTTACATAATCCTTAAGAGAATTATTTCCCAGATAAAGGTTGATAGCAGATAATCCCATTGCCACAGCGCCACTTCGATCCATGGCTGCTTTATCTACCAGGGTTACTTTGAGATTATGTTGTTTAGCCCAATAGGCCGCCTCATAAGCAGCACCACAGGCTGACATGCCACCACCAAGGATTAATATATCGGTTTTTATTTCGATGGTTTCAAAATGATCCATGCTTTTTTGATTTTAAAGTATTTTAAGCTCTGATGATCCCAGCGAGCCGGGTTCGGTACGCAATAGTGGGCTGTTTAGGTCTACGGACCCGGTTTCCCATCCGGCATCAGGCTCAGCTGATCCTTCGGGTGTTGTCCGGATCGGGAATTTAAATCTTTTTATTTGTTTATTCCTAAACCTGACCGACCACATGATAGAATCGGTGCCTCTTAAAGGCTGGACAACACCTCCCATTGGCATAAAATCGGCATATCCTCTAACCTCAATAGCTTGTGTAGGGCAGATTTTTACACAGCTATAACACTCCCAGCACATTTCGGGAGCCCGGTTGTAGGCTTTATTGATCTCTTTATTGAGAACCATCAGGTCGTTGGGACAGATATGTTGACAGGCTGTTTTATCCAGCGCTTTGCAGCCATCACATTTGTCGGAAATTACAAAACTGGGCATAATGGTATGATGTTGGTTACTTATTATATTATTTTGAAGAGCTTCAATCTACAAACATAATAATTTTGCAAGGAAAATTAAAAAATGATATGTAATTTGGATTAAATCTACTGTAATAATGCTATTCAAAATCAGGATAAAGCAGGTATTTTTTTCGTGCGATTTTAAAATGTGTAAGCTCTTCTTGCCAGCTCGCTCTGATCTCTTCTTCTGGTAAACCGTTAATTATTTGCTGCCTGAGCGTTGAATTTCCTGCCAGTGTATCAAAATATGTGTTAAAAAATTTTTTGTCTTTCAAAGAATTATAATAGTTAATAAGCCAACTGAGGTTAAGCTGGCGGTCTTTTTTACAAATATGTTGAGCAAAACCAGAAAGATTTTGGCCTAAACATCTTATGCCTTCATATTTTGGAAACCTCGCACCGGGTAAACTTTCTGGAATAAAAGCATAACTACCTGTTAAAAAATCAGGATGCCCAAGTATCTGAAAGGGTTTGTCAGTACCCCTTCCCACACTCACTACAGTACCTTCAAACAAACAAAGCGAAGGATACAAACACACTGCATCATCATTGGGTAAGTTAGGAGAAGGCGCGACGGGCAGAGAATACCTGTACGTGTGATCATATCCTTTTACCGGAACAACTTTCAGATCTGCTGTCACTCCATTTTTCAACCACCCTTCGCCATTAACCATCAGGGCATATTCACCAACCGTCATCCCATGGACAATGGGAACAGGATGCAGGCCAACAAATGACCTGTTTTTTTTTTCCAGTATTGGTCCATCAATATAATCCCCATTAGGATTCGGCCTGTCCAGGACAATAAAAGTAATTCCGTTTTCAGCGCATGCTTCCATAATGTATGTCATGGTGGAAATATATGTGTAGAACCGTGCTCCAACATCTTGTATGTCAAAAATTACAACATCAATGCCTTTAAGATCTTCAGGTGTGGGTTTTTTATGATCGTCATATAATGAAATTATTGGCAGCCCGGTTTTGTGATCAATTTGATCCTGCACATGTTCACCTGCATCAGCATGTCCCCTGAACCCATGTTCGGGCCCAAAGACCAATTTTACTTCAAAGCCCGCATTTTTTGAACTGTCAGATGGCTGCATTTCCCTGATACTTTTGGTATGTTGAGGATCGTAAATTTGTTTCATTCCATAACCAACTTTAATCAGGGTGTCAACAAGATGTGTACTTCCAATCATTGAAGTTTGATTAGCAACCACGGCAAGGCTTTTATTTTCCAGCCAGGGAAAATAAACCTCTGTTCGTTCGGCCCCAACAACAATGCCTTCGTTAAATTGGTTTCCTCCGGTTTGCGAATGTGACTGTTGATTATGGCAGGAAAGGAGAATCAAGATTACTAGTATCGAAGGAAATATACGTTGCATAGATCAAAGATATTAGATCAAAGATATTAGATCAAAGATATCAGATATAATAAATAGATTAAAGACCAAAGATACAGATTTAAAGTTAGAAGTAATTTGATGTGTTAAACTTATAGACAATCGCACGTTGTTTATTAAATGGACGACTGAAGGTAAGAATTATTATTTAGGTTGTGGCTTGAGGCTTGCAGCTTGCAGCTTTTTTATACATTTGTGAGCAACTTAACAAGCTTCACTGTGAATTTCGAACTCTTCATTGCCCAACGTATCGTTGCCAAAGGAAAGGCAAACTTTTCACGCCCTATCATACGCATTGCTATATTGAGTATTGTTTTGGGCATTAGTGTAATGATAATTTCTGTAGCCATTGTAACCGGTTTTCAGCAACAGATACGCGATAAGGTCATTGGATTTGGTTCGCATATTCAAATTTCAAGGTACGATTCAAATATTTCGCTGGATCCGGCCCCCATTGAAAAAAATCAGGATTTTTATCCGGGACTTACTGATATTGATGGAGTCAGACATATACAGGTCTTTGCCATTAAAGGGGGTATAATAAAGACGGAGGATCAAATGGAAGGCGTTGTGCTGAAAGGTATTGGAAGTGATTATGACTGGTCTTTTTTTGAAGATAAAATTATTGAAGGCACCTCTTTTCAGGTGGTAGATTCTGTAAAAACTGATGATGTTTTGATCTCTAAAAAGATCGCTGCCAAGCTTAAGTTAGACGTAGGAGATGACCTTCGGATGTATTTTATCATTAACAATAAAACCAGAGGAAGAAAATTGCAAATCGCCGGAATTTTTGAAACAGGCCTTGAGGATTTTGACAACCGTTTTGTTATTGGTGATATTGGTCACATCCAAAAACTGAATGGCTGGACAATGAATGAAGTAACTGGTTTTGAGGTGTTTATTGATGACTTTGATGATATTGACAGGATGGGCGAGGTTGTTTACAATGAAATCGGGTATGATTTGAATGCGCAAACAATTAAACAGATATATCCTCAGATGTTTGACTGGCTTGCTCTTCAGGATATGAATGTGGTTATTATACTGGTTTTGATGGTTCTTGTTGCTGGAATTACCATGATATCAACCCTATTGATCCTAATTCTTGAACGGACAAATATGATTGGCGTTTTGAAAGCCCTTGGAGCCAGAAACTGGAGTGTTAGAAAAATATTTCTATATAATGCTACTTATCTTATTGGTATTGGATTATTTTGGGGCAATTTTTTTGGAATAATGATTTGTTTTCTTCAACAGAAATTCAGCATCATGAAGCTTCCTCAGGAGTCTTATTATGTTTCTGTTGTCCCAATCAATTTTGATATAATGGCTATACTTTTGTTGAATGTTGGTACGTTAGTGGTATGCACGTTAATGTTGATCGTACCTTCTTATATTATCACCCGGATATCACCGGTGAAGGCCATTCGCTTTAGTTGAGGTTTACCTCGAAATGGTATGATGGTGCAAGTTTTTTTTATGAAGGTGATTGGTGTAAACCACATTCTTTATGTCCCTCCATCTCCCACCACCATCTGCCGGCTCGAATATCCTCACCAGGTTTGATGGGTCGTGTGCAGGGCTGGCATCCAATGCTTGGAAAGCCTTTGTCGTGTAACCTGTTATATGGTATGTTGTTATATTTTATGTAATCCCAAACCTGTTTTTCTGTCCAGTAAATCAATGGATTGATTTTGAGTATGTTATGCAGTTCGTCCCACTCAACAATCCTTCTGTTTTGTCTGCTGGCCAATTGATCTTTCCGAAGCCCGCAAATCCAGGCATCTAAACCGTGCATTGCTCTTTTTAATGGCTCTATTTTACGGATGTAGCAACAATGTTTTCGTTTCTCAATGCTTTCATAAAAGAGATTAATTCCATTTTCATTCACCATTTTTTCCACTTGCTTAGAATGTGGAAAATAAACGGTGATTTTAATATTATATTTATTTTCGGTGATATAAAGCAGGTCATAAGTCTCCTGGAATAAACGGCCCGTATCCAGTGTGAAGATAGGAGTGGATTTATCAATGCCGGCAATCATGTGCGTAATAACTTGATCTTCAGCGCCAAGACTTGTTGAGAAGCCAACTTTTTCATCGAAATCTTTAAGAAAGAAAGATAATATCTCCTCTGGTGATAATCCTGCCAGTTTATCGTTTAGCTTAACTGCAAGTGCTTGATTCATAATAAAAGTATACAAGTAATTTAACAGCTGTAAAAGTAGTAATAATTTTTAAGGGATGTCATCCCTCAATGTGGGATGACATCCCTTATTTATCTTATTTTTGTGCAAAGAAATCTAACCTGAATAATTCAGACTAATACAATAAAATGAGAAAAATTGATAAATTAAAACACCAACGTTACGAGATCTCTATGAAAATCATAGAGCTCGAAACAAAAATGAAACGGGCTAAGCTTAGCAAAAATGAAGAGGAAGAATTGAGGATAATAAAGGATAAGGAAGAGCAACTTAACCAACGTATCCAGGAAATTCTGTGACACTCATTTTTAAATTTTCAATTTATTTTAAGCCTTACCCCGGCATATACCTTTATACCTACCAAAGGCCCCCAGATGTTAGAAGCATCAAAATAAGGCCCGAAGGGATCATCCGATGCAATAATCGGATTGTCTTGTGTGTAGTTGGTTAGGTTTTCTCCCCCAACATAAAAATCCCAACTTTTGAAGAATTTAGTTACCTGCGCATTTAATATGGTATAAGCGGGTGATTCATCATCTCTTTTATATGGTTGCGGATTTTCTTCCGTTGAGGGAATTCTACTATCTCCATTGAATTGAGTCGTAACATCAATTTGCCATTTCTTAGCCCTGGTTACATAAGAAAGGCCCAATAGTCCTTTGTATTTATGGACCAATGGCTCCCTAATCAGCTCTTGATCTATTGTCATTTTTACATCATTCCATCGAAAAGCTGCAGTAACATCCAACCCACTGATCAATTCATACTTTGATTCAATCTGGAAGCTATTGGAATAGGACTTTCCGTCAAGGTTATAAATAAATATCCGGGGAATATCCTGATCCTTATCGATTATTGCCTGATTGATAAAATCTGTCCGGTAGAGCTCAATATTAACACTCAATTCTTTCCCATCAATGTTTATATATTGAGTCAGGTTAACGCCATAATTCCAGGCATTTTCCATTTTTAACTCTTCAACGAATACAATCCTTCGGGAACTGGCTAACAATGATAAATTTTCAGCGATTGCATTTGGTGTCCTGTACCCTTTGCCTGCAGAAGCTCTCATTATGGTATTGCTCGTTAAATTATATTTAAAATGAAATCGTGGAGTGAAAAATAACCCAAATAGATTGTTATAATCTGCCCGCATCCCAAACAAAAGAGTGAATTTCTCTGGATTTACATACGTATATTCAAAAAATCCTCCGGGAACATGTTCAATTCGCTTATAGGCTGAATCGTTAAGCTGCTCGTTGTATTGATCGAAAACATAGCTGATACCCGTAGTATAGGAATGACTGGTTGTTCCAATGTAAGACTGAAACATTAAATTTCCATAGTAATTGTATTCGATGGCATCGTAATCTGTCAGTCCGAAATAGGAATTCATATCATGATAAATGAATGAGTTGACAAAAGCCATGTTCGTAGCTGGCCGGCTGGTGAAAATATAAGCCGTTTTCGAAAACAGCTCAACACGGTTCGTTTTAACGTTTGTCCCGTAAGGGTTATCCGCCGTTCGTTCCATTTCCGTATCAAAATCTTTTTGCCCTCCCGTCCTTTCTTCATTGATATATTTGATCCCAAACTGGGCATGAATATTTTCCCCGTTCTCATACTTCCAGCGATTCAAAAAATTATATTGTGTGACCAGTGGCTGGTCGAGGAAAGAATCGTCATTGTTATCAATTATGTTGGAATTGTTTTCAGCATGGGCGAAAATTGCGGTACTCCAACGATCATTGATTTTTTTGGCACTGTTTACATTGCCTTCAAGTTTTCCTAAATGATTACCATAAAGATTCAGAAACAATTTTTCGCTGTTATCCGGTTTTTTGTATTCAATGTTGATTTGACCGGTAATTGACTCATACCCGTTTTTTACCGAGGCAGTTCCTTTTGAAACCTGTATGGATTCCATCCAGGAACCAGGTACATAGCCCAATCCAAAAGAAGTTCCCAACCCTCTTAAGTTTGGAATGTTTTCAGTTTGTATCTGGCTGTATTTTCCATCCAGGCCCAGCAATTTAATCTGTTTAGCTCCTGAAACCGCATCACTGTAAGCAACATCTACTGATGCATTTGTTTCAAAGCTTTCCGAAAGGTTACAGCAGGCAGCTTTCTGCAATTCCCCGGAAGTAATAATTTGTGAGATGATTGGATTTGTCCTGGAAATATGCGACCCTGCTATACGTTCAACAATCACCACTTCATTTAGTGTATGATTCATTGCCAGAACAATATCCAGATGTTCAAGTTCGTCATCAATTAACATTGTATCGTTCTGATAACCAATGTAGCTGATAACAAGATGTGGTTCGTTGTCATCGGTAAATTTCAAATGAAAATTTCCGTCAACATCAGTTGCAGTACCAACAGTAGTCCCTGCCCAATAAATGTTAACACCAGGTAATGTTGATTTACTTCCATCTTTATTGGCCTCATAAACCACGCCATGGATTTCCTGGCTAAATGAATTGTGATTAGCCAGGATTGATAGTGTAAATATTATTATTGCACTTAAGATTTTTATTTGTTTCATAATAACCTCCAAATAGTTTTTGGTAAAAAAATAATCTAAGATTTAAAAAAATGAACTGTGAATATTAAATCTTATGCAACCGGAGGTGTGATCTTAAGTTGATGTAAAGTGAATAACAAAGCTTTCCCAAATAAAGGGGGGGGGATATTAGGAGTATTATCAGATGTCAGGAAATTTAATTCTGTCTGATGATTATCTTGACTTATTTCGGTAAAAACAAAGGCAACCACATGGATTTTGGAA
>CBDUSM010000042.1:0-8088 GCA_965369825.1 uncultured Bacteroidales bacterium | reverse complement strand
CTGTTGCTATCAGGTAAAACCGTATTTAGCGGTGTGTCGCCTAAGGTACTGGGGATAAGGTATAGTTGGCTATTTGTTGTGTTCATAGTTTTCAGTGTTAAAAGTTAAAGTGTTCGAAAGTGATAACGGTCGACTGCCTACTGTCAACTGTCAACTGTCAACTTCTTCACCATGGTAATTTTGTAAGATCAACGTTGCCGCCAGAAATAATAATACCTATTCGTTTTCCGGTAATCTCCAGTTTTGGGCTGGGGGAGGGTGCACTTTCGAGCAAAGCAGCTAGTGGTACGGCGGCGGAGGGTTCAATAATTATTTTCATACGTTCCCACACAAGTTTCATAGCATTAATGATCGACTCTTCTTTAACTGTAATAATTTGATGAACATATTTTTTGATAATAGGGTAGGTAAGGCTTCCCAGGGAGGTTAATAAGCCATCGGCGATGGTTTGTGGATTAACTGATGGAACAAATCTCCCGGAATAGAATGAGAGGTACGCATCATTGGCTTTTTCAGGTTCTGCGGCAATAACTTTTGTTTTTGGAGAGAGGTAATATGTTGCGAGTGCTGTACCACTTAACAAACCACCTCCTCCCACAGGGGCCATGATATAATCCAGGTCTTTAATATCCTCAAGAAGCTCTTTGGCTGATGTGGCCTGTCCTGCAATGGTTCTGTAATTATTATACGGATGGATCTCACAGGCATCTGTTTCTAGTTGTATTTTTTTTAGTGTCTCTTCTCTTGATGCAAGGTTTGGTTTGCAAAAAGTTATTATCCCTCCGTAGTGCTTAACGGCTGCGATTTTTACGTTGGAAGAATTCTCGGGCATTATGATGTAAGCCTTGATTCCCACTATTTGAGCTGCCAGGGCAAGTGCCTGAGCGTGATTTCCCGAGGAATGAGTACATACACCATGAATAAGTTCTTCCCGGCTTAGGGACAATACATTATTAATGGCGCCTCTGAACTTGAAAGCACCGGCTTTCTGAAAGTTTTCAGATTTCAGGTAGATCTCCGCTTTTACGAGCTCATTGATACTCTTTGAAGTAAAAATGGGTGTACGATGTACTTGGTCTTTAATGCGTTCAGCCACTTCTTCAATTGTGGTCAGATCAGGAATCTTCATCAACATTACTTTTATTTCTTCAATTTTCCTGCAATCTTAGTACATGCTTTTTCGATGAGATGGTAAACAACATTTAATTCTTCCGGATCATGACTGTATGGATTTGGAATCATTTTGTTTTGACCTGGAAGGATAGCATTGAGAAGGTAGTCAACTTTTTGCTTATCCTCAACATCCCTGGTCAGAAACATCACATCCCGGTAGCTTTTATGATCCATCACATAGATCTGGTTATAGGCATCAAAGTCCCTTGCGGTAAAAAGGCGCATAGAATGACCTGTAATATCTACTCCATGCTTTTTTGCTATCGAAACTGTATGATGATCAGCCGTTTCACCTAAATGATAAGGTTCGAATCCTGCCGAATCAACCTCAGCCACAATTTGATAGACATCAAGTTTCCTTTTCAGTACACCCGCTGCAAGTGGAGACCTGCAAATATTTCCTGAACATACCATCAGTATCTTCATACCTCATCAGTTTTTTTATAAATTTTTGTAAATGAGATAATAGGAATAACTCCACTTAAATGGGAATTAAACATATAAAGGTACAAAAAATATATTAAATATGCAAAAAAAGAAATATTTACATCTTCAGCTTTTTATCCAGATCTTCAACGTAAGTCCTGAATTGCTTATCTGTTTCAATCAGGTTATTAACCGTCCTGCATGCATGCAAAACGGTTGCATGGTCTTTATTTCCACAGTGTAACCCAATGGTGGCAAGTGAAGATTTTGTGTGTTTTTTGGAGAAGTACATGGCCAATTGACGGGCTTGCACTATTTCTCTTTTTCTTGTTTTGGAATTAATCATCTCGAGATTAAGGTTAAAATAGTCACATACAATTTTCTGAATAAAGTCGATGGAGATTTCCCTGGAAGTACTTTTTACAAACTTATCAATCATCTGTTTTGCAAGGTCAAGTGTGATCTCTTTTTTATTAAGTGATGATTGTGCCAGGATAGAAATGAGTGCGCCTTCCATTTCTCTGATGTTGGTTGTAATGCTATAAGCAAGGTATTCAATTACATCGACAGGCATATCGATGCCATCGTTGTAAAGTCTTTTTTCAAGAATAGCAATTCTCGTTTCAAGGTCAGG
The DNA here is from genome assembly GCA_965369825.1 of uncultured Bacteroidales bacterium. GTDB lineage: Bacteria > Bacteroidota > Bacteroidia > Bacteroidales > JAGONC01 > JAGLWB01. The sequence goes on along the minus strand of CBDUSM010000042.1, from coordinate 5,855 downwards.
AACCTGAAGGTCAGCAGCTAATCCCCATTTAAAACGTGATAAAAGTCTTTGCTCAATGCCCTGAAGTTCAACAGGTGGTTTGTCAGAGGTTAAGACGATTTGTTTACTATTTTGATGCAATTGGTTAAATACATGAAAGAAGACATCCTGTGTTTTTTCTTTTTTCGACAGAAAATGAATGTCATCGATAAGTAAAACATCGATCATTTGGTAGAAATGAACAAAATCGTTTGTGCTGTTATTTTTAACAGCATCGATGAATTGATTGATGAATTGTTCAGTAGAGACATACAGGACTATTTTATCCGGCATATTATTTTTAATCTGGATGCCGATGGCATGTGCCAGGTGTGTTTTTCCAAGACCTACATTGCTATAAATAAATAATGGGTTAAAGGCAGTTTTTCCTGGCTTATTTGCAACAGCATAGCCAGCCGAGCGTGCCAATCGGTTACAGTCTCCTTCAATAAAATTCTCAAAACAATAGGAATCAACCAACTGGGAATTGACTTTTATTTTTTTCAACCCGGGAATCACAAAGGGATTAGGTATCTCTTTAGCAGCACCTTTATTTAAATTGATCGGTAGGGATACAGGAGGGTTAATAACCGCATTTTTATTAGAAGTTGGTAATTTAATTGTATAAGGGTTCGTATTATTGTAAGAGCTATCCATTATTATACTATATTCTAACCGTCCGTTGACCCCTAAAACATGTTTAATGGTCTTTTTTAAAAGAGTAATGTAATGTTCTTCCAGCCATTCATAAAAAAACTGACTAGGAACTTGTATTGTTAAAACGCTGTCGTCGAGCTTAACCGGATAAATAGGTACAAACCAGGTTTTATAGGTCTGGAAATTGATATTATCTCTAATAATTTCCAGGCAGTTATTCCAGACCTCCTTGTGATCTAATTTCATTGACAACTTTTTAATATACCCGCTGCTTAATAACTAACAGATAAAACCTTTTGTAAACGGCTTGAATTTAAAGTGGTTATATTTTTTCTCTCCTACAAAAAAAACCAAGAGCAGGGAATGAAATATTACCTAACAAAATTGAGTCAAAAAAAGTTTAAAAAAAAATTTATTTGCTATTGATTTTTAAAAAAAAATGTCGTATATAAAGGACGCAATTTTTGATCGAAATAAAAATAATAACCATTTGATTCTATAAGAGATAGCATAAATTATATCCGGAATTTAACAATTTCATCAATCTAAATTTATAGCTAAAAAATGACGTTTTTTTAAAAAAAAGAATAATTTCAGTTGTTAATAGATAAATTTCTTTCAAGTTCTGTGTGAAATCATTGACATTATATTGTTTTTATATATTTTATAGAAATCCCGTCCATTTTTTTTAGCTTATCATACAATTTTGTGGATCCATTTTGTCTAATAGCAATAGTAATTTTACAAAATAAATCATAGTGTGTTGAGGTTTGTTCAATTTCATCTTTTTTTAAGATCTTCATTACGTCATTTATCTCTGGATACTCAAAATTGATTTCATAAACATCTCTTACCGTTTTGGTAATGATTGCAGCATTATCAAGAGCAGCTTTTGTGGCGGTACGGTATGCATTTATTAATCCCGGAATACCCAGCTTAGTCCCGCCAAAATATCGAATAACCACAACAAGGATATTTGTCAGGTCGTTCGACAAAAGTTGTCCGTAAATTGGCATCCCGGCACTTCCATGAGGCTCGCCATCATCATTTACACGGTAAGCTAATTTATCAAACCCCAGCCTGAAAGCATAACAATGATGCCTGGCATCATGATACTCTTTTCTTAAGTTATTCAGTATTGGTTTAATCTGCTTCTCATCCCGAACCGGATAAGCCTTAGCAATGAACTTACTCCCTCTCTCTTTGAATTGTCCTGTAGATGCAGCTTCAATCGTTTTGTATGTATCGTTAAACAGCATTAGAGGTTTTTGAACGGTTGGTTTGACTGCAACGATTTAAACATATCATTAAAACGGGAAGCATGTTTGCCAAATTCAATAATTTTCTCTTCTTTAATCTTAAAAGTACATTTCTCACCTACTTTCCGGGAGAAAATAATTTCAAATTCATTATAGTCTCTATCAACCATAACTATCCTCGCCAAATACGGAGTCCGGGTACAATGAATTTTTCGATGGCAAATAGGGCAAAGAAACTCAACTAATTCGCCTTCCTCAAGTTCAAAATGTGGATGTTTTATTACCTGATAATTGCCAATTTCAGGACTTAGGAAAATTAAGCCGCCCCTGGGTTTCTTGGTTTTTATATTAAAAACAAGATGCTCCCCAACGTTTAGGTAACCTTTACACCGGGGACATAGATAGTTATTACTCATAGTGTTATAATTATGGCTGCATGTTTCTGTGGTTCAAAGTTTCCTGTCTCCTGTCTCCTGTCTCAAATGGATAAAGTTACAACAATATATAACTCAATTTTGGTTTGTTTGATTAAATATTTTTTGTGTGTATTAATCTTTCAGTCGTAAACTAACCAGAGATGTTACAAAGTAAACACTTCCTGCAATAATCATAACCCAACTAAATCCTGATTCAATGGCAATGATCGTGGCCATAGGAACACTTACTACTGATAAGTATCCATTAATGCCCCATGCCCATGGAATAACGTTTTTTGCTTTCCTGCTTAGGTAAGAAATGCCCAGGGGGAATGGCATACCCATGAAAAAAGAAACCGGTGCAAGGATTGCAAGGATGACCATTAGTTTGAAATGCCAGGAATGGCCCATGGTCACCTGTAGAATAGGTGCAATGAAGACAATGATTAAAATGAGCAGCCCTGTAATGATTAACAGAATCAGAAAGATACTTTTATATGTTGTGACGATTTTTTGAGACATGTAACTCCCGATTCCTGAAAACAGGAGCATACCACTAATAACTGCTGCTACTGCATAAATTACATTGCCCAAATACAAAATCATTTGTTGAATAAGAACGATCTCAACAAACATGTACCCGAGGCCGATACCACCAAAGTAAAAAGCAACCCATGTTTTATTTTTGCTTTTCAGTCGCTTTAAAAGAAGCGGGAACAGTATCAAAACAAGTGCAATGATCAATATTTGACCAAGCGTTAGAATTAGCATAAAATACCCAACTTCAAAAAAGGGAAGTATTTGATTGCCAAAAGTTTGAGAAAGTTTAGGAATAGTCTTCCATTTTAGGAATTGTGAGAAGTATGGTCGTTGATCGGTTGCTGGTGAAATATTGAAATCATAGGACTTTAGAAATATTGAATTATCCGTGGCCATGATCTCTTCTACATAATTTTGAAAATTAAAATCCTGTATTTCATTGAATGGATCTTTGTAATTAATAATTACATCAGGCAGTAAGACAGGATCAAAATACATTTTTTCGCAGAATTCCAATATTCCGGATGATTCAATTGCCGGCTTTTTTGTGAGTAGAAATGTTATGGTGTTCCAGCTTCGAATGGAAATAATGTGATTGTTGATATTGCTTATTCCTTTTTCCTGGCCAAGGTTGACTAATGTTGCAAGTATTTTTAATGGATATCTTAAGGGAACATCCATCCAGGTGCTGATACAAACAGCCCCATGGGGGGAAAGCTTGTTCCACATCTCCATGAACGATTCCAGGGTAAAAAGATATTCTTCATTGATGGCGTATGCCCCTGATGTTCCCCCAAAGGAACCCATTACAGGAAGAATGATCAGGTCGTATTGGCTGGTATCCTTCATTAAAAAGGTTCGGGGTTCAAGACAATGAAAGCTAACTTTATCTGAAGGCTTTTTTATTAAATTACCATTATTAATTTTATTTGTGATAACATCCAGAATTAATGGGTTCTGGTCAACTGCTACTATTGATTTAATGTTATGATTTAGGGCAAGATATAATTGAGTTCCTTCTCCTGCCTTCATTATTAATATCCGCTCAGGAGAAAAAACCATGTATGGTAAGTTTAATGTGGTGTACCTCAGGAAATAGGTTGAATCAATCGTGCTTGTTGAAGGTAGTGACCCAGATAAATTCCCATTGGTGAAAATAGCTTGCGTTACTGGGACTTCTTCTTCAAAACTGAGGCTTAATCCGGGCGCATACCGTAAAACAGGGCTTCTAACGACATGTACAATTCCAAAGGGACTGCTTTTTTCAAAAGTAATATGAGCATCGGGAAGGTTTATTGTCTTGGTCAGGTCTTTAAACTCAGATGGTGTTAATTTAGGAGGAGAGATAAGGAAAAAGACAGCAAGAGCGAACCCTAATAAAACTGCCAGACCAAACGCTGTTCTTTTAGGTCGAGGAGTTATCAATATAGCACCTACGAAAGTCAAAGGAACAATAATTGCCGGTATCTGTTGAGGAAGCAAAATCCACATTAGGAAAGGAGTAACCATACCCCCTAATGCAGAGCCTGTTAAATTTGAAAAGTATGCTTTCCCAATTTTATTGCTTTCCTGAACAAAGAAAATTCCAATGGCAAGAGCCCCGGTGAAAAATGGCAAGAAGTAGGTAAGGTACGTAAATATCAGTTTGAGTTTTTCAACATGACTACTAAAGACTAAAAATGAATCAAATCGAATTAATTTAATCTGTGAAGCGGGTATGGCCAATAACATAAAAAACCCTGATAAGATTATTAAGCCAGGAAGAATAGTCCTTGCATTTTTTACCAGCCGTACCCTTTTAAGGGAAAGGTATGTCCCAGCAGCCCCAAAGCCCAGCAGCGCGACTGATATCACCATAAACCCAAAATGATGCCATTGGGTGAAGGACAATATCTGCATTATTACCAGTTGATAAGAGATTATCGCTGCTGAAATCAGGCCAATGGCAATATGTTTTCGCATATCATTAAAAAGATTTATTTACTTCTGGTAAACGTCACAAAGCGAACGGGCATCAGATTGCTGGTAGTTGTTTTCCCATCTTTTTTTTTAACCAGCATCAATGATTGAACCTTAAAGGGTGACCCGACAGGGATAATCATTTTTCCGCCATCTTTTAATTGATTGATAAGCGGAGGTGGGATATATTCAGCAGCAGCCGTGACTACAATGGCATCAAAAGGCGCATATTCTTCCCATCCATAATAACCATCGGCATGCTTGATTTGAATGTTGGAATATCCAATCTCAGACAACCTGGTTTTTGCTGTTTCATAGAGTCCTTTGATGATCTCTATTGTGTAAACACTATCGGTAATTTCGGCCAGAACAGCAGCCTGGTATCCTGATCCTGTTCCGATTTCCAGGATTTTATCTCCAGGCTCCGGTTCAATAATAGCCGTCATATAAGCTACAATATAAGGCTGGGAGATGGTTTGCCCATGGCCGATAGGCAGAGGTCTGTCATCATAAGCATTTCCAAGCAAATATTTCGGAACAAACAGATGGCGGGGAACATCTCTCATTGCCGTTAATGTTGCCTCATTAGATAATCCTCTGTTTTCAATTTGATACCTGACCATCCTTTCCCTTTCTTTTTTATAAGGGTCTTCTTGCGAAACAGTGTTGAGAAAGAGAATGATGGATACGAGAATGAAAGGCATTTTTGTTTTCATTTTGAGATGATATTTATTAGATTAATGTGTTTGCAACACATGTGTTAACAGGCTACTAATTTACAAAAAAAACAGGAAAATCATCAAATTATCCCATTATTCTTCCCCTCTATAGGAAGTTTGGAGGGGTGGTTAAATTAGACGATTGTCAATTGTCGATTTTCGGTGCCTTAACGCGGCCATGCAGCCGTGGAGCAGATTATTCGTTGTAATCAAAAATTTTTATATCTTGTTAAAAAATTATTCAAAATATGTCCCCTCAAAAGCCATCATATATCAGAGCTTTCAAT
>CBDUSM010000041.1:0-8176 GCA_965369825.1 uncultured Bacteroidales bacterium | reverse complement strand
ACCAACTACATCGATCATGAAAAAAATTATTTTTACTTTCCTGATACTTTTTGGTGCGATTACCCTTTTTGCTTCAAAAGGATTTGAGGTGACTTATCAGCAAACAGGCCAGTCTACTTCAGAATTATATTTTGAAATTGGCGATTTTCAGGTTGATGAAGTTATTATTGACGGGGTCACATATAACAAAATCCTTTATGACGGTAGTGTGCATACAGAAAAAAAGGGATTTGCTGAATTAGCATATGTACATGCAACAGTTATGCTTTCTCCAAATAAAAATTTTGAAATAAATGTTATAGGTGGAGATTATACTGATTACTCGTTAGAATATCCCCTTTTACCTTCACGGGGTGTTATATACAGAGATCAGGACCCTTCACAGATACCTTACCTGATTGATCCGACCTCTATTGTTGATGCCTGGTACCCAACTGATGTGGCTCAGAGCACTGAACCATTTATTATCAAAGACATCCGCGGCACAAGTGTGTTTGTTTACCCATTTCAATACAATGCAGCAAAAAATATTTTAAGAGTATATCATAATGTAAGAGTCCAATTGATTGAAAACGAATCACAACCGGTAATTAACCAACTCACAAACATAACAGATAATATTCTCTATGAAATGAGCTCAGTTTACCGCTCAGTTTTTATCAATTATGAAAATAATAGAGACGACCTGACTATCGGCGATTTTGGAGAAATACTCGTAATTTGTACCGACAGGGATTCAGAAGCCATAGACCCTTATATTGAATGGAAAATTCAAAAAGGATTGAAAGTATATAAAGAAGTGGTGGCTACTGGAACCCTGGTAAAATCATTGGTACAGGAAAAATATGATGAAAACAATAACATTCTTTATGTAATGCTCATTGGTGACTGGGCTGATATTAAATCCGAAACGCTGGGTTCATCACCAATGGATCCTCAGTTAGGTTGTGTAGTTGGAAGTGATGTTTATGCTGATATTTGTGTAGGACGATTTTCAGCAAGTTCACCTTCTGATGTAACTATTCAGGTTGAAAAAGTAATTAATTATGAGCAAAATCCTGAAGCAGGAGCCACCTGGTATAGTCATGCCCTCGCAGTAGCCTCTAATCAGGGGGCAAGCAATGGAGATGATGGTGAGATCGATTATGAACATAATGATATTATCTATGAAAATAAGCTGGAACCATTTACGTATGATGAATTCACAACAGTATATGATCCCGGAGCAAATTCGACGGCGGTAAAAAATGCTGTTGAAGAAGGTGTTTCTGTTATTAATTACACTGGACATGGTTCTCCTACTTCCTGGGGTACATCCGGATTTAGCAATTCGAACGTTGCAACCCTGGTAAATGCCGAAAAATTACCGGTTGTTATATCAGTAGCCTGCAATAACGGAGATTTCCATACAGGCGAATGTTTTGCTGAAGCATGGGCTAAAAAAGAAGGCGGTGGATCCATTATGTTTCTCGGCGCAACCATTAGTCAGCCCTGGGCCCCGCCAATGAGGGGACAGGATTACTTTATGGACATTATGACCGGAGGTTATGACTATGAGCTTTATCCTGATCAAAATGGCATAAGCACATTTGAAGGCAGAAGTACCGTTGGGTCATTTATTTTTAATGGCCTTACATTGATGATCGTTGAGTCCAGCGGGTCAGACGATCTTAAAACTGCCAAAACATGGACTATGTTCGGTGACCCCTCTTTACAGATGCGTACGGCAACACCCTCCGAAATTACGTTGAATAATGATGTTATTTTAATGGGTATTCCTTTTACAACCACAGTTACATCCGCAGGGCAACCGGTGGTAGGAGCCCTGGTAGCCATTAGCCAGGGAGACTTGATGTTTGCTGCTCTTACAGACGAAACAGGCTCCGTATCAATTGAAAACACGCTCGAACCGGGAGAAGCCACTTTAGTGTTAACTGGCTTTAACCTCCAAACAATCTTTATGGAGGCTACTGTTATTCCACCCGATGGACCTTATATTATTCTTGTTGGCTGTGTAATTAATGATGATTCAGGTAATGGTAATAACGAGGCTGATTACGGTGAAGATATCACGCTCGACTTTACATTGAAAAATGTTGGTATAGAAACTGCTGAAGAAGTTACTGCTTACATCCAATCCGACGATATTTATGTTACGTTAAATACAACGGAATATTTCTATGGTGATATTCTCCAGGAAGAATCAATTGGAGGATCCGACTTCTCAATAAGCATCTCCGATGATGTGCCTGATATGCATGTAATCGTTTTTGACATTGAAATCATTGATGCTAATGATAGTACATGGACAACAACATATATGATGCCTGTCAATGCACCTCTCCTGGATATTGCTTTCGACCATATTGATGATACTGAAGGAGACAACAACGGACGCCTTGATCCGGGGGAAACAGCTGACATAATCTTTAATGGACTGAATATTGGACATGCCGATTCACCGGGAGCTACCATGACCATTAGCACTTCTAGCGAATTTCTTACCTTGAATAATTCCTCTGCAGATCTTGGCATCATTGAGGTTGAAGGAAGTAATCCCGGAATTTTCAATGCTACTGTGTCGGAAGAAACTCCCGTTGGAACTGTCATTGAATTACTCTTAACATTAACTGCTGGCGATTATTACACCGAAATACAAACCTCTCTTACCGTTGGGCTTATTCTTGAAGATTGGGAAACTGCCGATTTTGGTGATTACGAATGGGAATTTGGCGGAAATGCTGATTGGTTTATCACTGATATACTCCCATATGAAGGTAATTACTGTACCCGATCCGGAGACATAAATGATCAGCAATCATCAGAACTGCTCATAACACTTGAAGTGTTGACTGATGGCCAGATATCATTCTTCAAGAAAGTATCATCGGAACCAGGTTATGACTATCTTGAATTTTATATTGATAACACAAAATTGGATAGTTGGGCAGGTACCATCAACTGGTCAGAAGAATCATTTGATATAACTGCAGGTACACACATGGTTAAATGGGTCTATGACAAAGATATGTACGTGAGCAGCAATCAGGATTGTGCCTGGCTGGATTATATCATTTTCCCTGCTATTGCTTTGCCTGTCAGTGTAAATACCATTACCAGGGCTGCTAATGAAGTAAAAGCTTTCCCAAATCCATTTGATGATATTGTTTATATCAGTTACTCCGTTGAAAAAGCTTCAGATGTTATGCTTTCCGTGTTCAATTCTCTTGGGCAAAAAATGACGACCATTGATAATGGAATGATGCAACCGTGTAATTATACCTTCATGATCAAGACAACTAATTATGAAAAAGGAATTTATTTTTTCCAGTTAAAGATAGACGACCAACTTAAAAATGGAAAGATAATTCGCTCAGAATAAACCAGATACATTATCTATATTAAAGTAGGGCTACAATTAAATTGTAGCCCTTTTTTAATGACTATTCTTTTCAAAATTTGGAAAACGCCTTTAGTTTAACTATATTTGACTTTGTTTAACCAATTTAATCCTTTTTCCAATGAAACAATTAACGGTTCTTGCCAATCTAATTGACGGTTTTGATTTTACAAATTCCTCAAACTTCATGATCAATGAAATAAAATGGTTATTTGGTTTGTTACCAAAACAACCACGGGAAGTATTATTTATTCCCTATGGTTATACCGGATCATTCTATCATACCTATTTTCAACACATTGAAGATTTGTTTAACCAGGCAGGTTGCAACGTGATATCCCTTTCCGATGGAGATCCAATCGAAATGATACAAAATGCCAATGCTTTTGCCATTGGAGGAGGAGACATTGCTGCGTTATTTACCGGATTGACTAACCTAAGCACCAATGTTTTCAATCCCTTCAAGGAAATAAACAAAAAAATCATGGGTGGCACTCCATACATTGGATGGAATGAGGGAAGCGAAATTGCCTCGCCTATACTTTTTGGGCCGCCAATACCTGGTATCACATCAGGCTTAGATGTATTTCAACACCAATTGATTTGCAATTATGAAGATTCCTCATCGAATAGAAGCGAGATAAAAAACTTTCTTATTGATCAAAAAGCATCAATTGAAAAAATCGTCTGTATGTCGAACTCACCTGGTGGTTCAGGAATCCGCCTTGAAGACGATGGGGCAGGAATAGTCCTATCACCAGGCGGAGGGGGAGGAGTGGCTCCCCCTATGCAAGTTGTCTAGCTATCAAATGGTGGGTTATTAGAAAATAATACGTTATAATAACGTGCTCAATAATTTTGCCCTTTTGTACATGAGAAAAACATTTATTTTTTACGTAACATTCCTGTTGCTTTCCCTTTCCTGTCATTTATCCTTAGGTCAAGGTGAAGAATCCGAATATTACTACAATTACGCTGATTCGTTGATTAGCATTGGAGAATATCAGGATGCCATTGATGTTTATAATAAATGTGTGGATGCTGAATACGAAAAGCCTAAACCCAATGCTGATATTATTTCTGAATGCTTAAGCAATATTGGTGTTTGCTACTATTATACCAGTGATTATATCAGCGCTATCGAATGGTATGAGAAAGCTATGAAATACGATCAGGAGAATGGCAATATTGAACAACTTGCAAATAACTTAAATAACATTGGATATGTCTATAAAATATTAGGACAATACAAAAAAGCTATCGAATATTATGAAAAAACTATCCAGATTGATGAGGCATTAGGAAGAGGAAAAAATCTTGCCAAAACCTTAAATAATATTGGGCAGGTTTATAGGGCAGGGGGGGAATATGATAGAGCCATTGAGTATTTGGAAAGATCTTTAAGAATAAAACAAAATCTCGGTGATAGCAGTGGAATGGCAACTACATTAAATAATATTGGCCTGGTTTATAATGCATGGAAAAAATATGATATAGCAATCATGAGCTTTGAAGAGGCTCTAAACCTCGACCAACTTCTTAATAACGAACGTGGAATGGCCAATAGGTTGAATAACCTCGGGCTTACTAATTATTATTTAGAAGAATACGATGAAGCACTTGCATTTTTTCATCAAGCCCTGGATGTTCACACTAAATTGAAGGATATTGGCCAGTCGGGTATTCAATACAATAACATCGGTGCCTCGTATCTTAATAAGGGAGATATAGAACAAGCCGTTGTATTCTTGCAAAAGGCCCGTCAAATATTTCAAGATTTAGGGAAACAATCTGAGCTCGCAGCGGTTTTGTCTAAATTCGGAGATATCTATTTATCAACCGGTGATTACAAGAAGTCTGAGAAATACTTAATGATGAGTACAGAAATCTCGAAAAAGATCAATTCGAGAAATCAAACAAAAACTAATTACCAACGATTTTCCGACCTCTATGCCAAGATGGGGAATTACGCACAATCCCTTGAATACTATAAAAAATACACTGATCTGAAAGACACAATCTTCACTGAAAAAGCTCATCAACAGATAACTGATTTTGAAATAAAATACGAAACTGAAAAAAAAGACATTGAAATTAAGCTGTTGAAAACCAATGAAGAGATTAGAAATTTAAAATTTAAAAAAGAAAAGATCTACCGATTGTCACTGATTGGTGGTGTAATACTTCTGATACTACTTGCCAGTGTAATTTTTTACAGCCTCCGGCAAAAAATTAAAGATAACAGGATCATTTCCGAGGAAAAAGGCAAGTCTGATAAACTATTAATGAATATCCTGCCTGCAGGTGTGGCGAATGAATTAAAAGAACAAGGGAAAACCGAACCCAGGCTTTTTAATAATGTAACAGTCTGTTTCACTGATATTGTTGATTTTACTGAAATATCGGCCAAAATGGAACCCAGGCTTCTTATTGCCGAGTTGAATGAAATATTTACAGCCTTTGACAACATTGTTGAATCACATCATTGTGAGAGAATAAAAACAATTGGTGACTCTTTCATGGCTGTTTGCGGCTTACCTGATGAAGATCCTTTGCATGCAGAGAATATCATTCGCTCGGCGGTAGATATGATTCAATTTCTTGAAAAGAAAAATCTGGAGTCAAAAATCGATTGGAAAATACGTGTCGGAATCCACACAGGGGATGTAATAGCTGGTGTTGTCGGTATTAAAAAATACATATATGATCTGTTTGGCGACACAATTAACACCGCATCAAGGATGGAATGCAACGCTGAAACAATGCGAATAAATGTTTCAGAAACAACGTATAATCTTGTAAAGGATAAGTTTCGCTTCGAGGAACGGGAGGAAATTGATGTTAAAGGCAAAGGCAAAATGAAGATGTTCTTTATCCATTAATCATTTTTACAAAATAAACGGAAATACCGCTTTTCTGCCTACAGGATAATCCGAAAAAGTGCTACTGTACCACCTGTGATGATCTAATGCCCTCGGAATCAGGTTAACCATTGTCCAGATTAAAAATGATAGCGATGGAACACACCACGTCATTAGTGCAAAACCTCCCCACTCAATCATTTCACCAAAAAAATTAGGACATGACACATACTTAAACACACCTCCATAAGGTATCGAATAGCCATTTGTTTTATTCGCCCGCAAGCTTAATAGCTGATTATCCGATCGTTGATTAATTATCATGCCTGCAAAAAATAAAAGTACACCAATTATGAATCTTGGATCATAAAGCCATGAAATAGAATAACCAGGGGAGAGGAAACCAAACCAATAGCCAATGATAAAAGCATTCATGAAGTTAAAGAATACACCGAAAAGCATAATGATAACAGGCATTTTTTTTCCTTTGGTCTTGATGCGGTTTGGAAAAATAAATACCCGGTTAATATAATGAAGCAGCCAAAAAGCGAAAAAAATCCAAATTACAATGTTGCCACGCGGTTTACTGGCAATAACAAAGAAGGCGAAAATAAACAAGGCAGGCCATTCCATCATGATCCATGCCACTTTATTACTGACCATTGGCCCCCAATTGGATCTTGAATGTCTGCCATATGGAACCGTTATCTTAAGAAGGATGGGAAATAAAATGAGTGCAAAAATAATCCAAAACACCACGATGGTTGTAAAAGTATCAGTGGATAATTTAAACATATGTCAGCTATCAGTTATTATTAAAAAAAGGGGCAATTTACAAAAAGAAACCGATATGAAAAGGATAATTATGTTGGCGAATTACTTCATTTATAGATTACTTTTTTTATTTAGTCTAATTCTTAATAAAATAATTGGAGATATGGTATCATTATTTACCTTTGCAATGTTTTACAAAAGTTGACTCAGTCAACTTACACCTTTTTTCACATAGAACCTTAAAATTTTACCAATATGAGTGAATTAATAAATAACCCTGCCAAAAAAAAAGAACTCTTAAAACATATGATCCTGCAGCTCCATGAAGGAGATGCCCCGGAGGAAGTACGTGGACGATTAATCAATTTGATGTCTAAAGTTCCTTATGATCTTGTTGTTGAAGTTGAACAGGAACTTATTGAAGAAGGTGTTCTGGATGAGCAGGAAATATTAAAATTTTGTGACCTTCACACAGAAGCATTGGAAGGGCAGATTGACCAAACAGGTGCAAAAGAGGTACCAGTCGGCCACCCTGTGGATATTTTCATTCAGGAAAATGAAGCGCTTTTGAAAGTTGTTACTGAACTTGAAAAAAAATACAATGAACTTAAAAACGTACCTTCTAAAGATGAAATTACGGCTATTTTAATCAATGTCAGATCGCTGTTCAACCAATTAATGGACGTTGATAAACATTATCTGCGTTTAGAAAATCTCCTGTTTCCATTTCTCGAAAAATATGGTATTACCGGACCTCCAACTGTAATGTGGGGAAAACACGATGAAGCCCGGGAATTCTTAAAAGGTGCAATCGAAGCTCTCAACGTAAGAGAAGGGATCACATCCGAAGAAATTGAAGTGGTGATAGAGATGGTTTTGAAACCGGCTTCTGACAGCGTTGCTGATATGACCATGAAAGAGGAAGAAATACTTTTTCCAATGTCGATGGATAAATTAACAGATCAGGAATGGTTGGAAATAGTAGAGCAAACGTCTGAATTTGGATTTTGCCTTATCGATCCGGAAGTAGAATGGAAACCAGTTGGCGTTTTTTCAATCGACATCACCAAAACAGAAAAAGACGGAACTATAAAATTGCATAGCGGAAATTTCTCTGTGGAGGAACTAACAGCAGTGTTAA
>CBDUSM010000040.1:0-8181 GCA_965369825.1 uncultured Bacteroidales bacterium | reverse complement strand
GAAACCGGAAAAATATATATAATCGAAAGCATATCGGGCTTACTTCCGTTGATGTTCCAGGCAAAAGAATTAAAAAAAAATAAATCATGAAAATAAAAACACTTTCTCTAATTATTCTGGTCGTCACCCTGGCTTTTAAAGCCGATAAACCAGCATATCGTATCTTCAACGAAAAAGGAAAAGAAGTTAAATACAAAGAGCTGGTAGCTGATGCCATGAAAGCTGATATTATTCTTTTTGGCGAGCTTCACAATAATCCGATCAGCCATTGGTTGCAACTTGAACTTACAAAAGAGGTGTATGGCGAGAAACAAGATCACCTGATTCTCGGTGCGGAAATGTTTGAAAGTGATAATGCCCTGATTTTAAATGAATATGTCTCAAATCAAATCCCAAAGAAAAACTTTGAGAAAGAGGCCCGTTTATGGCCAAATTACAAAACAGATTACAAACCACTGGTGGAATTTGCCCATGATAATAATATTTCTTTTATCGCTACAAACATTCCCAGGAGGTACGCAGCCATTGTTTATAAGGGTGGTTTTGAAGTGCTGGAAGAGTTAAACGATGAAGCAAAAGCTTTAATGGCCCCGTTACCCATTAATTATGATCCGGAATTAAGCTGCTATAAACAAATGCTTCAAATGGGAGGCATGGGTGCACATGTTAATGATAATCTGCCAAAAGCTCAGGCTATGAAAGATGCTACAATGGCACATTTTATTCTTAAAAACTGGGAAAAAGGCGATACGTTCATCCATTATAACGGTTCTTATCATTCTGATAATTTTGAAAGTATTGTTTGGTACCTTTTAGAGGTAAATCCCAACCTTAAAATCATGACAATCGCGACAACTCAACAACCGGAGATAGAAGACTTGGACGAAGAATCAGTTGGCGTGGCTAATTTTGTTATTTGCGTTCCGGAATCGATGACTAAAACGCATTAAACCAATCAGGCAAAAGTATACAGCAAATTTGCCAGAAAATTCCAAATCATAACAACAGCAATGGCAAACAGCTTGGAAAGGTAAAAATTCATTTTGAATTTACTAACCAGTAGCCAAAGAACAAGTGTGTTGATTCCCAAGCCAATAAGAGATACAATAAAAAACTTTGAAAATTCAGCCGCTATGCCCGGGTCATGGCTTTGAAAAGTCCAAATTCTGTTTAATACATAATTTGTTGATGCGGCCAAGGTAAAACCAATGGCATTTGATAGATATTTGGGGATATTAATGATCTCCTTGCACAAAAATGTTACACCAAAATCGACAAACAGGCCAGAAATCCCAACCGCACCAAATTTAATAAACTTCAGAAGTATTTCTCCGTTTAGCAGCTCGTACATGAGATAAAAATAATTTTTATTACGCTGGCCACGAAGGTAAAACTATTTTATCTTTCCTTTGAAAAAAATCAGGCACCAATCAATAGAAAGCCCAATTACAATTCTTTTATGCAGTCAGTGTATCTTTGCATAAAAAATCCAATGTCTAAAACCCTACATATCAGATTTTATGAAGAGTTAAATGATTTTCTACCAGAGCACAAAAAAAAAGTGCCTTTTGCTCATATATTTCAGGGCGCTCCATCCATTAAAGATGTAATTGAGTCGTTGGGAGTGCCGCATACTGAAATTGACTTAATTCTGATTAACGGGAAGTCCGTAAACTTTAATCACCATCCAAATCACGGCGACAAGATTTCGGTATATCCGGCGTTTGAAAGCTTTGATATTTCGGAAATATTACATCTCCGCCCAGAACCATTAAGGGTAATACGGTTTATCCTGGATGTACACCTTGGTAAGCTGGCACGGTATCTCCGAATGCTGGGATTTGACTCTGCTTATGAAAACGATTTTGATGATGAAGAGATCATTGAGCGTGCAGTTAAAGAAAGACGAGTTATTCTTACATGTGATATAGGTATTCTGCGAAATGGCAAGGTAACTCATGGTTTATGGTTACGTTCTCAGGACACCAAAGAACAGATACGAGAGGTGATTTATCGCCTGGATCTTTATAGCCAATTTAAGCCGTTTAACAGGTGTATGAATTGCAATGGAAAGATATTTAAGGCAGAAAAACAGCACGTTGTTGACTATCTTAAGCCAGGAACCCGGAAATTTTTTCATTCCTTTTATCAATGCGAAGATTGTAAAAAAATTTTCTGGAAGGGGTCACACTACGAAAAAATGGTGAAAATGATTGATGAGCTGAAGGTTAAATAATCAATAAACTTAATGCCATTACGGCCATTCCAGCAATGAGGCCATAAATCGACAGGTGATGTTCTCCATATTCCTCAGCTGCCGGTAAAAGCTCGTCAATTGAAATAAAAACCATAACTCCGGCAACTGACGAAAACAATACACCAAATACTACAGGTGATAGAAAAGGCATCAGGATCAAAAAGCCAATAACGGCACCAACAGGTTCTGCTAACCCGGAAAGAAAAGAATACCAAAAAGCCTTTTTCCTGCTGCCGGTTGCATAATAAATTGGAACAGATACGGCAATACCTTCCGGGATATTATGAATGGCGATGGCGACTGCGATTGCAATACCCAATTCCGGATCAGTTAATGCAGCTGTAAATGTAGCAAGGCCTTCCGGGAAGTTATGTATGGCGATGGCAAGGGCTGTAAACAAACCCATACGCATCAGCTTTTGATTCTTTTCCTTACTTTCCTCCCACAGATCTTCTATCTTTCTCATCTCATGAGGGTTTTCATACGATGGTATCAATTTATCAATGATAGCGATAAATAATATGCCTCCAAAAAAAGCAATAACTGTTGCCCAGTACCCACCCCTATCCCCAAGCTCCAGGGTTAATGCATCTCTTGCTTTGGCAAAAATTTCTATCATGGAAACATAAATCATAACACCGGCCGAAAAGCCGAGTGCTACAGATAGGAACTTTGTATTGGTCCGTTTTGCAAAAAAAGCCAGGGCGCTGCCTATTCCGGTTGATAAGCCGGCAAAAAGAGTCAGGACAAATGCGAATATCAACGTGTTTATTTCCATCTTAAAACATTAATACTGTCCATTATTAATCAAATTCTTATCTTCACATGTATTAAACTCGAATTGAATCGTACAGTGAGATATATGAAACTTTTTCTCAAGCAAATCCTCAATTTCTTTTCGAATAACTACTGATTTGCTTATACTTATGTCTTCATGCAAATCAATATAGGATTAAAAGTGGATACGGAAGAAAGTTTTTCTGATTCAAACCACTATGATACTGAGGTTGATGGTTCATTATAACAGTTTATTCATCAATGCATTTCATGAAAACAGGATAAAGGTAAAAAAGTTCAACAAAATGAGAAAACAGATAACATCTTTTCATATTTTCTGATGAAAATACCTACATTTATAGTTTTTATACATGAGAGTCTTTGAAAAAATATCCGAAACGTCCGATTTTTTAAAAACGGTCAAAGCCAAAGGATTGTCTGTCGGCTTTGTCCCAACCATGGGAGCCTTACACCGCGGCCACATTTCCCTGATCGAACAATCGCTAAAAGAAAATGATTTTACTGTCTGCAGTATTTTTGTTAACCCTATTCAATTCAACAAAAAATCTGACCTGGAAAATTACCCACGGGAAACTTCTTCTGATTTTCAAAAACTAAAGTTATCAGGATGTGAGATGGTATTTATGCCATCAAATGATGAAATGTACCCCGAACCAGTTAATACACAATATGATTTTGGGCAACTGGATAAGGTAATGGAAGGAAAACACCGCCCCGGTCATTTTAATGGAGTGGCCATTGTGGTAAGAAAGCTTTTTGAGATCATCAAGCCAGATAAAGCCTATTTTGGGGAAAAAGATTTTCAGCAACTTGCTATTATTCAATATCTTGTTAAGAAAAACAATATTCCCGTTGATATTGTACCTTGCACCATTATCAGGGAGAATGACGGATTGGCCATGAGTTCAAGGAATGTTCGATTAACTCCTGCAGAGCGCAAAGAAGCTCCTGTTATCTTTCAGTTATTACAGCAAGCCAAAGAAAAAGCACCTTCTCTGCCGGTTAAAGAGTTAATAAAATGGGTGCAGAATGAGTTTATTAAACATCCTTCAATCGAGTTAGAATATTTTGAAATTGTAGATATGGAAACCCTGCAGCCCGTTAAAGAATGGGATGAATGTAAAAAAATAATAGCATGTGTTGCTGTTCATCTTGGTAAAATCAGGTTGATAGATAATATTATTTTAATTTCGTAACTTTGTCCCATCATGCAAATAGAAATACTTAAATCAAAAATTCACAGAGCGACTATAACAGATGCTGACCTTAATTATGTTGGTAGCATTACTTCTTATGCCATGATGGATTTTGATGAAGCAAAATTGTTTACTCCAGCAATCATTTTCCCTGATAAAAACAATAAACTTAAGTAAAAGCTTGAAAAAAACATTGATTTTAATAGGGAAGTTCCTGTTTTTTCTTGGGATTGGGTTATTTTTCATATGGATATTTATGAGAAATCTTACTCCAGTAGAAAAAAAAGAAATCTTCCATTCATTTAAACAAGCTAATTACTGGTGGATCGTATTATCAATGGGCCTGGGAATCCTAAGCCATACCAGCAGGACACTACGCTGGAAGATGCTATTGAAGCCAATGGGATACAATCCGCGTTTTATTAATGTATTTTTTGCTGTCTTCATAGGATATTTTGCTAACCTTGCTTTGCCACGCCTGGGAGAAGTAAGTCGTTGCGGGGTTCTATCCAAATACGAAAAAATTCCCTTTAATAAATCATTTGGAACAGTATTTACTGAACGTGCCATTGACCTGATTACATTTATTTTACTTTTTTTTATTAACCTCTCCTTACAATTCAATAGACTTAATTCATACATTGATCAAAAAATCTACACTCCTCTCTCAGAGAAGTTTACAAACTTCAACCCGAATATGATACTGCTATATTTTTCCGTTTGTTTGGTAATTGTAATTGTCGTCTTTTTTATTCTCAGAAAAAAATCTCACACACAAAAATTTATATTAAAACTAAAGAGATCATTTTAGGTTTCATTGAAGGGCTTAAATCCCTTATTTTGATTGAGAAGCCATGGTTATTTATCTTCCATTCTATAACAATCTGGAGTTTATATTTCATAATGACTTATATAGTATTTTTTAGCATGGAAGAGACAAGTTCGTTAAGCCTGGTGTCGGGTTTTGCTGTTTTTGTTTTTGCCTCCATCGGGATCATTCTTGTTCAGGGGGGGATAGGGATTTATCCGGCAATTGTTGCAGGAACGCTGCTTTTGTACCATATTCCTGAAACCAAAGGTTACGCCATGGGTTGGCTTTTATGGTCGGCCCAAACCATAATGATCATTGTTACAGGGATCGTTTCCTTATCTTTGTTACCTATGATTAACAAATCAAAAAATGCAGAAGCTTGATGTTTTATATGCCAAAATTCTTAACAAAGAGCAGTTTCAAAAATCTTTGGAATTTTGGCGTTTAATGAAGAAAAAAATTGTTTTTACTAATGGATGCTTTGACATCATTCACCGTGGGCATATCGATTACCTGTCTAAAGCTGCTGACCTGGGCAATATTTTACTCATTGGATTGAATACTGACGCTTCCGTTAAACGGTTAAAAGGGAGAGGACGACCGGTTAATGATGAAGTGGCACGTGCCCAGAACCTTGCAGCTTTATTTTTTATTGATGCAATAATTTTGTTTGATGAAGATACACCTTACAACCTGATCAAAGAAGTAAAGCCTGATATTCTGGTAAAAGGATCAGATTACAAAAGTGAGGATATTGTAGGACATGATATTGTAAAAGAAAATGGTGGGGAAATTGTTACGATCGACCTGTTACCCGGATACTCTACAACCTCAATCATACAAAAGATCAAGGATCTTGATTAGAATTATTTAAATTAACTCCTGCCTATATCTTTTATCTTTGTTCTTTGTTCTTTGTTCTTTGTTCTTTGTTCTTTGTTCTTTGTTCTTAATCAAAGTGATGCCATGGGAAAAATAAAATCAGCATATTTCTGCCAGAACTGCGGAGCTCAGTCACCTAAGTGGATTGGAAAATGCCCTTCGTGCGGGGAATGGAACACTTATATTGAAGAAGTGATACGACGGGATGATGATTCCAAACAAGCTCACGACCTGTCGTATTTAAAGCCTATTGACAAACCACAGCTCATCAACGAGATCGAATGGAGCGACACAATACGCATCAATACGAACGATGATGAACTTAACAGAGTGCTTGGAGGGGGGCTTGTTCCGGGATCTCTGGTGCTAATTGGCGGAGAACCTGGTATTGGAAAGTCAACATTGATGTTACAGCTTGCCTTAAACATTAAAAACAGTCGTGTATTTTATGTTACAGGGGAAGAAAGCAGTCAGCAAATAAGCCTCAGAGCCAACCGTATCGGGAAAGAAAACCCTGATTGTTATATATTAAACGAAACATCTACTCAGCATATATTTAAGCACATTGAAAGGTTAAGGCCTAAGCTTGTAATCATTGATTCCATTCAAGCCCTTCATACCGATTCCATTGATTCTTCAGCCGGCAGCATTTCACAGATCAAAGAATGCGCAGGTGAGTTTCACCGGTATGCTAAAATGAGTGGCACCCCTGTTTTGCTTATCGGGCATATCACCAAAGAAGGTGGCCTTGCAGGACCTAAAATCCTGGAACATATGGTCGATACGGTCCTTCAGTTTGAAGGCGACAGAAATTATGTTTTTCGGATCCTCAGGGCAACAAAAAACCGGTTTGGTTCAACATCAGAGCTTGGAATTTATGAGATGCAGCAGACAGGACTTAAGGAGGTCTCCAACCCATCGGAAATTTTAATCTCCCAACGTGATAATAATTTAAGTGGAACTACCATTGCAGCAACAATTGAAGGTATCCGGCCTATATTGATAGAAACGCAGGCATTGGTCAGCACTGCTGCCTATGGAACTCCCCAGCGTTCTTCTACCGGATTTGATGCACGAAGGTTAAACATGTTACTCGCCGTTCTTGAAAAAAGGAGTGGTTTCAGGCTAGGGGTAAAAGATGTTTTCCTTAATATTGCAGGAGGTATAAAAGTTGACGACCCTGCCATTGATCTGGCTGTGGTTTGTGCCGTTTTATCCTCAAATGAAGATATTCCACTGGATCCAAATATTTGTTTTGCTGCCGAAATTGGACTTTCAGGAGAGGTGCGTGCCGTAAACCGGATCGAACAGCGCATCATGGAGGCAGAGAAACAAGGCTTCAAGAAGATAGTACTCTCAAAATTCGGAATGAAAGGAGTGAATAAGAAGAAGTATAAGATAGAAATAATTGATAAAGGCAGTATTGACGACGTAATCTCGTACCTTTTCAGATAAATAAAATTATGAATAGAAAAAGAGGAAAATAATAGGTATTATGATGCCTAAAGCAGTAAGCCATGCACCCCGGCCTTTAATACCATTCTTTCCTTTTAGGATAAACAGTCCTGTAATTGCAAGCAGGATCAAAGCACCCGAAAAAATATCAGAGAAATATTTCCACCATATGCCCGGATTATAGTGAAGAAAATTAACCTGATAGAAAATAGGCCGCTTTTTAATTTTCTCCACAAATCCATTGCCGCTTGTCAGGTCAAATGTAACTGATCCTTCATGCAGAAATACCTTAAGCGTTGATTTATTGGGAAAATAATACTTTTTAAATTCCTTCCGTTCTCCAATTGCTTCAAGAATTGAAAAAACCTGTGCTTCATTTATTGCCAGTGTATTTGGTGGTAAACCCACTACAACTTCACGAGTATTAATAATATAATTAGGATTCCAATCACGCATATGATTTAAGGCTATTCCCGACAATCCATAGATAATTGTCATGCCAACGAAAAAATAACCAAAATCCCGATGCGTTGCCCGGTTCCACTTTCTCCACTTAATTTTTGCCATAGCTCACTGACGAATGCTTGTTTAATCTTGTTTTTCTTCAAACTCCTCACAAACAACAGAAAAGAATGAAAGATAACCTTTTTCACTGGCTGCTATTTGATCTCTGTATTCCTTAATCATTTCCAACGCTTCAACATGCTCACCCTGATCAGCTTGTTCTCCCATTCCATTGTGTTGCCCTTGATGGCCTTCTTCTTCTTCCTTAAGCATTTCAG
>CBDUSM010000039.1:0-8236 GCA_965369825.1 uncultured Bacteroidales bacterium | reverse complement strand
AAATGATAGCAGATATGATCGATGTCCTTTCTGATTTAAGCATCTCTTTTATAGATAGGGGGGCAGCATGGCCATCCAAAACAAATGGTAACGAACCAAAGCAAGGATTCAACCTTGGACTGGCCCACGGTCAGCCGGGTATCATTTATTTTTTGAGTAAAGCATTCCAGACTGGAATTCGGAAAGAAAAAGTTAACAGGATGTTAAGAGAAAATGTACGGTTTTTACTAAGCCACCGTATGTCACCAGATGGGCCCGGTTCCTGTTTTTCAAATTGGATTATGCCAGGGGGAAAACATGGAAATAGCCGGCTGGCCTGGTGTTATGGCGATTTAGGCATCGCGGCTGCTTTATGGAATGCCGGAAATCTCCTTAATGAACAATCATGGATGGATGAAGCAGAGGATATTTTTTTGAAAACCTTGAAAAGAAAACTATTGGCGCCTAATGGAGTGGCCGATGCTTCTTTCTGTCATGGCACTGCAGGTATTGCACATATCTATAACCGGATGTATCAATTCACTGGGAAAAAGCACTATAAACACGCTGCCGGGTTTTGGCTAAAAGAAACACTAAAAATGGCAACGCATAACAATGGAATAGCTGGCTATCGCTATTGGCATCCTTCATCTGAAGATAATTATAAAGACGAACCGGGATTACTGGAGGGCGCAGCTGGCATCGGCTTTGTTATAATGGCTGCCATCTCAGATCTTGTGCCGGCATGGGATGAAGCGTTGATGCTTAGTTGATTATTGCAGACTGATTAAGACAGGCCAAAAGGAACAAAATACAATGCAATTTTAACACCTGAACAATTGAAAACAAAAATACAATATCGCCCCTTCCCAAATTTTGTTTTAAGAACTCCGTTATTGCCTTTAAATTTCATTCTTCCTATTATAACCAGGAAAATAATAACCAATTCACTGTTAAAAAGAATACTAGCCGATGAAGCGATCAGAGAAGCAATCTTGTTAGCTTCTCCCGATCTTTTTAAAAGACTCGAGGATTGGGAACAAGGTTTTATCTCCAAACAAAATGAAATCACCAGGATAAAAAATGCATTGGTCAAATACCTGATCAGAATGTCGATGCGGTGCACTCCATTTGGCCTTTTTGCAGGTGTATCAACAGGTACATGGGGAAATGAAACAGAAATACAACTTCCCCCATGTCACCTGTATGAACGGTTAACCAGGCTCGACATGAACTACCTCTTTGCCCTTGGTCAACACCTTACTAATGAACCTCAGCTTAAGAAGAGCATCTCCTATTTCCCAAATTCCAGTTTGTACAGAGTAGGACACCATTACCGCTATGTTGAGTACCGGTACAACGGATCAGGAAGAACCCATCATCTTGTATCGGTCGATTATTCGGAATACTTGGAGCTACTTTTGGAAAATATTGAAAATGGCTTGCAGTTTGACGACATAGTACGTTTACTTGTCAATGAGCAGATCCCCGAAGATGAAGTTATATCATTTGTCAATGAGTTGATTGATAATCAGTTAATTATTGGAGAACTTGAACCGGCTGTTACGCAGTTAGATATGCTGGATAAAATAATAGATGCCCTTGACATTACACCGGCATTAGTTGCAACACAGATAACATTGAAATCTATTCGAAACACCTTAAAGGTCATTGATAAAAAACCAATTGGAAAAACGTCAGGTGAATATGCGGTAATGAAAGAAAGTATGATAGAGCTGGGCTTGAATCATGAGCATAAATTCCTCTTTCAAACCGACCTGGTAAAACCCCCTCAAAAGTGTTTATTAGATGTTAAATTACAAAACGATATTCAAAAGGGATTGAATTGGCTGGTGAAATTGACTCCAAAGAAAATGGAAACCACGCTTGACAAATTTTTCAAATTATTTTTGAAACGATATGACACACGGGAAGTCCCTTTGGTGGAAGCACTTGATGAGGAGATGGGAATTGGTTATAATCATTCCCCGGGCGTTGGTGATACATCTCCATTGCTGGATGATATTTCTTTTCGAAAAAAAATAACAGATAACACGCACACACATAGTGACCCGGTTATTACATTTTTACGTGGAAAATTAATCAGGTCTCTCTCTAATGGGGCAACTGAAATTATCCTTTCAAAGGAGGATTATCATTTTCTGGAAAATAAAACGGAGGCCTGGCCCGAAACTTTTGCAGTGTTCCTAAGCATCTTATCTGCCGGAGATGAAAAGTATCCCCGGGGAACAATCTATCTTCACGCAGCAGGAGGTACCAGTGCGGCAAACATGCTGAGCAGGTTTTGCCATACAAACAACCGGATTCATGCTTTGGTTAAACAAATTGTTGCAAAAGAACAGGAGTTGCTCAAACCAAATATTCTGGCTGAAATTGTACATCTTCCCGAGGCTCGTACAGGAAACATATTGCTCCGCCCCGCATTACGTGATTTTGAAATCCCCTATCTGGCAGAATCAGGGGTTGATCGGGATCACAGAATTTATCCTTCAGACCTGATGCTATCAGTGAAAAAAGGTAGATTTGTTATCCGTTCAAAAAAATTAAACAGGGAAATCATCCCCCGATTGACAACCGCTCATAATTATTCAACGAATGCCCTGCCATTGTATCAGTTTTTGTGTGATTTTCAATCCCAAAACAGTAAATCATGGTATGGGTTTTCCTGGGGGTCCCTTTTGAATACATTTCCCTTTCTTCCAAGAATTACTTTTGAAAATCTGATTTTTTCTCCGGCAATATGGAATGTTCAAACCGATGAGATTATCCGGTTTATTAAGATAAAGGATGATGATGAACTGCTGGAGGCTGTCAGAAAGTGGAGGCCCTCCCATAAATTGCCATCTATGGTTTCCTTAATTGATAGTGATAATGAGTTATTACTTGATCTGGGAAATGTAACATGCTTGAGAACACTTTTTTCGATAGTAAAGGGCCGGAAAAAATTTCGTTTAGCGGAGTTTTTATTTGATGAGAAACATCCGGTGGTACATAGTATTGATGGCCATTATACCAATGAGTTTATTTTGCCATTTTATAAAAGTTAGTGATTAATCATGAATAAAAAACCGGTGAAACGAAGTTTTATAATTGGCGACGAATGGGTCTATTATAAGTTTTATTGCGGTGCCAGAACAGCCGATCGATTGCTGACTGAAACCATTGGACCTGTTGCTGACTTTTTAATCGACTCATTGGTCATCGATAAATGGTTTTTTATTAGGTATAACGATCCCGATCAGCATCTCAGGGTTCGCTATCATTTGAAATCGAATGATAAAATCAATTTTTTGATTCGAAAAGTTAAGGAAAGCGTTGATGAATTCTTTGAAGACAAATTGGTTTGGAAAGTGCAAATCGATACGTATGAAAGAGAACTCGAACGTTATGGTGAGGAAACGATTGAGCTGGCTGAAGAGATTTTTTTTTATGACACTGTTTTGGTGATTAATTTACTCAAACAAATTGAGATTGATAACTCTTCGAAACTTCGTTGGTTGATGTCGTTGAAAGCTACGGATGAATTTCTAAACGATTTTCACTACGATCTTGATGGAAAAAAACAACTTATGTTTACCCTTAAAGAAGAATTTTCCAGGGAATTTAGGATGGACAGGGCTTTGAAATCTCAATTGGATAAGAAATTCAGAAAGGAACGAACTTCTATAAACACTATGTTAAATGGCAGTTTCGACAGTTCGCATAATTATGTAATGAAGCACATCAGGCATAGGTCACGAAATACCCGAAAGATTATTCAATCATTACAAGCTCATTTTGCTCGTGATGGGGTTAACAAGAGATTTGATGACTTCATTTGCAGCCAGGTTCATATGCATAATAACAGACTGTTCAGATCAAGACAGCGCCAGCATGAACTGGTTATTTATGATTTTCTTTATAGGTATTACAGAAGCGAGATTGCGAAAAACAAGAAATAAAACCAAACTCCTGTATCCAATCACAGAAGTTACCGTATAAACTCATGATTGAACATATTTGTTCCAACGCATAGTTAAGTTATTATATGCCCGGATTTCCTTTCTATATGCAGATGGATGCTATGGATTGCGGTCCTACCTGTCTCAGGATGATCGCAAAATTCTATGGTAAAGCCTACTCATTACAAACACTTAGGGAGAGGAGCTATATTACACGGGAAGGCGTTTCTTTACTCGGAACAAGTGATGCTGCAGAATCAATTGGATTTCGCACCATAGGGGTCAGGTTAACTTTTGAAAAACTTGTTGGTGAAGCGCCCTTACCTTTTATCGCCCATTGGAAGCAAAAACATTTTATTGTTGTTTATAAGGTTAAGAAGGGAAAAGTTTATTGTGCCGACCCGGCACATGGGTTGATAAAATACACAAAGGATGAATTTCTTAAGGGCTGGATAAGTACCCGCAAAGATGAGGAAAAACAGGGTGTGTGCTTATTACTGGAGCCCTCCCCTGATTTTTATAGTGCTGAAGATGAGAAGATTAATAAAGCGAACTTTAAGTTTTTGTTCTCATACCTGAAACCACATAAGAAATTTTTCTTCCAACTTGTCTTGGGTATGATCCTGGGAAGTATTATCCAACTTATCTTCCCATTTCTTACACAATCAATTGTAGATATTGGTATCAATAACCAGGATCTTAGTTTTATTACCTTAATTCTGGTAGCTCAATTGGTTCTGTTTGTTAGCCAAACGTTTGTCGACTTTCTCAGGGGTTGGATTTTACTTCATATAAGTACCCGTATCAATATTTCGCTGATATCCGATTTCCTTATTAAGCTGATGAAATTACCCATTAGTTTTTTCGACACAAAAATGGTTGGCGACCTTATGCAACGTATCGGCGACCATCGAAGAATTGAAGCATTCCTTACCGGATCCTCGTTGAATATTCTGTTTTCTATGCTTACAGTGGTGGTTTTTTCCATCGTGATGGCTATTTACAGCCTTCAGATTTTTGCTGTTTTCATGATAGGAAGTATTTTGTATATAGTTTGGGTGTATCTTTTTATGAAGAAAAGGCGTGAACTCGACTACAAACGATTTTCTCAATTATCAGAGAATCAGAGCAGTATCATACAGCTAATCACCGGTATGCAGGAAATAAAATTAAATAATTGTGAGAAAAAACGCCGGTGGGAATGGGAGCGAATACAGGCCAGGCTGTTTAAAATTAACATTAAAGGGTTGTCCCTTAATCAATATCAACAAGCTGGCGCAGGCTTTTTCAACCAGATGAAAAATATTTTAATCACCTTTATTGCTGCTAAGTCGGTGGTTGATGGAGAGATTACACTCGGTATGATGGTCGCAGTTCAGTATATCATCGGACAGTTAAACAGTCCGATTGAACTAATGGTTAATTTTATGCGATCAGCTCAGGATGCAAAAATAAGCCTGGAACGACTTGGCGAAATACATCAACGTGATGATGAAGAACCCACAGACAAAATGCGTATCAGTATTATCCCTGAAGATAAAAGCATTTTCGTATCAAATGTATCTTTTCAATATGAAGGGCCTCATTCAGCATTTGTATTGAAAGATGTTGACCTTGAAATCCCTCAACGTAAAGTCACTGCCATTGTTGGCCCGAGTGGAAGCGGAAAAACAACCCTGGTGAAGCTGCTGCTTGGATTTTATCCGCCAACAAAGGGAGAAGTGAAGATCAGCGATGTAAGGCTTGAAAATTTCAATACAAGGATGTGGCGTGATTTATGCGGAACCGTAATGCAGGATGGATTTTTGTTTTCGGATTCCATAGCTGGAAATATCGCTGTTAGCGACGAAATTGTCGATAAAGAAAAATTACTCCAGGCAGTTAAAGTAGCTAATATTCAAGAGTTTATTGAGTCGTTGCCGCTTGCTTATAATACAAAAATTGGTGCAGAAGGGATTGGGTTGAGTCAGGGCCAGAAACAAAGAATCCTTATTGCTCGGGCAGTGTATAAAAATCCTGAGTACCTGTTCTTCGATGAAGCAACCAACGCACTAGATGCAAATAATGAAAAAACGATAATGAATAACCTTGAGCAATTTTTTCAGGGAAAGACCGTACTGATCGTTGCTCACAGACTTAGCACGGTGAAAAATGCCGATCAGATTGTTGTGTTGGAAAAGGGTGAAATTGTAGAAAGGGGTAATCATGATGAATTAGTTTCCCTTAAAGGGTATTACTATAACCTGGTAAAAAATCAATTGGAGCTTGGTTCGTAAATGTCAGATAACAAAACACATAAACACTCTTCTATAGAAGTAAGAAGCGAAGAAATCGAAGATATCCTCGGTAAACCGCCCCAAAAAATAATCCGGTGGGGGATATCAGTTGTTTTAGTAGTTTTTTTGATCTTATTGACAGGAAGTTATTTTATGAAATATCCGGATATCTTAGGTGGTGATATTGAGGTGACTTCAGATAACCCACCTGCCTATATTGCATCTCGCGTAAATGGTAAAATTGAAAAGATATTTGTTGACGATAAACAGGAGGTTGATAGTGGCGATTATTTGATGATAATTGATAATGCGGCAAACTACATTGATGTGTTTCAGGTAAAAGAAAAATTATTGAATGCCATATCCTTTTTTAATGGCTATGATGTGAAAAACCTGGATTCAAGTGCTTTCAGAAAAGCATACTCACTAGGCATTATTCAACCATTTTATTCTGATTTTATCACGAGCCTTGAAAACTATATCCACCTGTTAAGCTTAGGCTTTCATCAAAAAAAAATCAAATCGTTGGAAAGCGAATTCAGTATGTTTAACCTTTATTACGACAGGTTGTACAGGCAAAAGATTATTATTGAAGAAGACCTGGAGCTAAGCAAAAAGGATTATGATCGATATACAACACTTTTCAATAATGGAGTAACATCCGAAATTGAACTTGAGGATGCAAGAAGTGAGTATCTGCAGAAAGAACTTGCCTTTCAACAAGCCAGAACAGACCTGGCCAATACTAAGATCCAGATCTCAAAGCTTGAACAATCAATACTGGATCTTCAGCTTCAGGAAGAGCAGGAGATAAATGAACTTCAACTTCAGATTAATGAAACATACAAAGATCTTCTTAGTCAGGTAAGGATTTGGGAGAAAGATTTTGTCCTTAAAGCTCCCTTTTCAGGGATAGCCACTTTTAATACGTATTGGGTTGAAAATCAAAATGTGGAAGAAGGTGAGGAAGTAATGGCCATTGTTCCTGTTAAGGAGAGCAGGATTATCGGAAAAATAAAGCTGAAAACCAGGGGGGCCGGGAAAGTATTGATTGGGCAGGATGTGAACGTTAAGTTAAATAATTATCCCTATATGGAGTTTGGCATGGTTAAAGGAAAAGTTGATGACATTTCGCTTGTTCCTTCAGGTGATGATTATTATCTCGTGGAAGTGATCTTTCCAAACGGGTTGAAAACCAATTATGGGAGAAATCTTAATTTTAACCAAAAAATGCTGGGCCATGCAGAGATTATTACCGAGGAGATTCCCCTGATCGTTCGAATTATCAGGCCGGTAAAATCACTTATTAAAAATAGATCAATGCGACGCCTCCCCGAGCCAAAAGAAGAATAAGCTGTCTTAAACATGCAAAAACTTAACCTTCCCGAATATACTTTCCGTTACAGGGAACTCAATAACAAAACAGAAATATTTGATGTCGTTCGTAAGAAATTTGTGGCTTTAGCACCTGAAGAATGGGTGCGGCAAAATTTTTTGCATTTTTTGATCAATGAGAAAAATGTTCCTGTTTCATTGATCGCTGTTGAACAAGCCTTGAAAGTATACAAAAGAAAAAAAAGATCTGATATCATAATCTACAGGAATACGGGAGAACCCCTGGCCGTTGTTGAGTGTAAAGCTCCGGAAGTGAAAATATCGCAAGATGCCTTTGACCAGATCGTAAGATATAATATGACCTTGAAGGTATCGTGTCTTATTGTTACCAATGGAATACAGCATTACTGCTGTATGATAGATTACAATGACCTTTCATATAAATTTCTCGATGATATCCCCTCATATGAGATGATGATCGCTGCTGTTTCCTAAACTTCTTCCGTCAGCTCAATAAAACGCTTGTATGGTATCGCCGTTAAGCTTTCAGCCATGAAAGCTCCATTTGCCTGACTTATGATAGAAACTTTAGCAGCAGTTTCGATATCCGGAGCTTCGTAAATGTCAATAAAATCATACTGACCGAGAATAGCATAGTGCGCCAGGAATTTTACCTGGGGGCAT
>CBDUSM010000038.1:0-8262 GCA_965369825.1 uncultured Bacteroidales bacterium | reverse complement strand
TGCAGTTACTCAAATGGCGGACCTAATCATGATCATGACGGAATCAGAAATACCCGAACCAGAATTCAAGCTTGCTTCCTGGGCAGAGAAACTTATTTTCAACACATCACAAATCCCTGTTATGTGCCTGAATTCTCTTGCTTTGAACAATATTTATTATACGCTATAACGTTTAAGCAGAAGTAATTTATAGCATCTACAATGCAAACAGCCATTTGTTTTTAACTGCACTTTCAGCTTTTGGCATGAACCAAGAAGAGGTAAGAAAGAAAATAAAGGAACTTACTGAGCAGATCAATAAGCATAACTACTACTATTATGTTATATCTGGTCCGATCATATCTGATTATGATTTTGATATGCTCTTGCAAGAACTCATCCGTTTAGAACAAACTTATCCTGAGTTTGCTTTACCTGAATCACCCACTCAACGAGTTGGGGGGAAAATCAACAAAAAATTCCAGCAGGTTGAACATACTTTTCCGATGCTATCTCTTGGAAATACTTATTCCGAAGAGGAAGTTCGTGATTTTGATGCAAGGGTGAAAAAAATCATTGGCCAGGATGTAGAATATGTATGTGAGCTTAAATTCGATGGTGTTGCCATTGTTGTAAGATATAATAATGGATTGCTAGAAAAAGCTATTACGCGCGGAGATGGTTCCCGCGGGGATGATGTAACTACCAATGTAAAAACCATTCGGTCAATTCCTTTGAAATTATATGGAGATTATCCGGCTTCATTCGAAGCCAGGGGAGAGATCTTTATGCCGGGGGAAGGGTTTAAAAAGCTGAATGAGGAACGTGACAAAACCGGAGATACACCTTTTGCCAATCCCCGAAATGCAACCTCAGGCAGTTTGAAGATGTTGGATTCATCGAGTGTAGCCAAACGCCCGCTTGATTGCTTTCTTTATACGATATTGGGTAGCAGCCTGCCATATGATAATCACTATGATACCATAAAAAAAGCTAAACAGTGGGGGCTTAAAATATCAAATTTTATTGCAACGTGTAACACTATAAACGAAATCTTTGACTTTATCGGCTACTGGGATAAAGAAAGAAGTCAGCTACCGTTCGACATTGATGGAGTTGTGATCAAAGTTAATTCATTTGCACACCAGGAGCTATTAGGGCATACAGCGAAATCGCCCCGATGGGCCATTGCCTATAAGTTCAAGGCAGAGAGGGTAGAAACAGAGCTGCTGTCAATTGATTACCAGGTTGGAAGGACAGGGTCTATCACCCCTGTTGCAAACCTGAATCCTGTACTTTTAGCCGGTACAGTGGTAAAAAGAGCCTCCCTGCATAATGCTGATATCCTAAAAAAACTAGATGTTAGAATAGGTGATAGTGTGTTTGTGGAAAAAGGCGGTGAGATTATTCCCAAAATTGTAAGTGTTAACATGCAAAAGAGGCAGAAATCATCTTCACCAGTTCATTTCATCACGCACTGCCCGGAATGTCATACATTATTAATTAGACAGGAAGGAGAAGCAAACCATTATTGCCCGAATGAAATGGACTGCCCTCCACAAATCAAAGGAAAACTGGAACATTTCATCAGCAGAAAAGCAATGAATATTGAAAGCCTGGGTGAAGGGAAAATCGAGATATTATTCGATAATGGCCTGGTTCATGATGTTGCTGATTTTTATGACATGACCTATGATAAACTATATGGCCTTGAGAAAATATTCGATGGATCAAACGAGAAAAAAGAGAAAAAAATCAGCTTTAAAGAAAAGACAGTAACTAATATCCTGAAAGGTATAGAAGCATCAAAAGAAGTACCTTTTGCCAGGGTACTTTACGCACTGGGGATCAGGCATGTGGGCGAGACTGTAGCGAGAAAGCTGGCATATCATTATAAAAGTATTGACAACCTGATGAGGGCTGATTTGTATGAACTGATCCTGGTTGATGAAATAGGTGAAAAAATTGCAGAAAGCATAATATCTTTTTTTGGATTAGAAAAAAATCGTATTATCATTGAGCGTCTCAGAGAGAGTGATGTAAAAATGAAAGCCGGCAAAGAGGATATCGTCCCGATATCTGACAAGCTTTTAAACAAAACAATAGTGATTAGTGGAGGGTTCCCTGGCCGTCACAGAGACGAATTGAAAAAATTAATTGAACAGCATGGCGGACGAAATGTCGGATCAGTAAGCTCAAAAATTGACTTTATTCTTGCAGGGGAAAATATGGGCCCAACAAAACTAAAAAAGGCTAAAGAGCTGGGAATTAAAATTATTAATATTGATGAGTTTTCTGATTTAATTAAGGGTTGAGAGATCAGGCATAAGGGACAGTGGGGGTTATGGAAGGGAAATAATGAAATAAACAGTTAGACATGATTATATGGAGGGCGAAATATTTTCGTTTGTTTTTAATGGCATCGATACTAGTAGTTGTTGCCATTTTTTTTGCCCGTCAGATTAATTTTACAAGCTCAGACCTGGGAAGGCATATCAAGAACGGGGAGATGATCACACATCATCCCACCCACTTATCAACAAATTATTATTCCTACACCGAACCGGAGCACCCGGTCAATACGCACCACTGGGGGGCCGGAGTTATTTTTTATATTATCTGGCTCCTCGGTAGTTTTAAAGCTCTTTCCGTATTGAACATTGCAATTCATCTGCTGGCTCTTTGCTTTTTTGTCCGGGCAGCCCGGTTAAACGCCTCATTCAAGTTTACCATCCTGCTTACGATCCTTTGTATTCCGCTGATTACATACCGAACAGAGATACGCCCTGAAGGATTTAGTTATCTCCTTTTTGGATTACTATTATACTTATACGAGCTTTTTAATAATGGGCGAATAAACCGGAAATGGCTTTACCTTGTACCTCTCATCCAGGTTTTTTGGGTCAATGTCCATATCTTTTTCATCTTTGGCCTTTTTCTCTCAGGTATCTATTTAATTAACTATTTGTTTGTAAACAAAGATAAAGTTAAAGCACACCTTTTCATAAAAATACTTCTCCTTTCAATAGCTGCTAGTTTTGTTAGCCCATTTGGCTATAAAGCCTTTATTGAGCCATTTATGATTTTCAGGGAATATGGATATATGATTGCAGAAAATCAGTCGGTACTTTTCATGCAAAACAGGTTTCCTGCCAACCCGGTATTTTGGTATTTTGAAGCAATTTTCCTGGTTGCCTCATTAATCTTTTTTGTACTCCTCCTCAAGGAAGGGTTTCGAGGTCATTTCTCAAAACTGGTTTTGTTTCTTGTTTTTTCTCTTTTCGCCTGGTCGATGGTCAGAGGTATTGCTTTCTGGGGATTTATTCTTATTCCGCTTGGAGCCTCGCAAGCAGATTCCATAGAAGGCTTGATTGGCAATAAATGGAAAAAAATTATCCGGGTAGGTATGGTATTGGTTTATGCTGTGATATTTGCGCTGATGGTTTTGCGCCAACCACTATTTTTCCCTGATACCAGAATTACCGGATTAGGATTATTCCCCGGGAGCAACAGCTCGGCTCTGTTCTTTAAACAAGCAAAATTACGCGGGCCGATCTTTAATAATTATGACATTGGAAGCTATTTAATTTTTCATCTATTCCCCAACCACCGGGTTTTCATCGATAATCGTCCCGAAGCCTATAGTTCTTCTTTTTTGAAAGATTATTATGTGCCTATGCAAGAGAATAATGAAATGTGGGATCAAATGATGAATAAATACCAGTTCAATGTAATTTTCTATTACAGGCATGATATGACTCCATGGGGCCAGCCTTTTCTGATAAAAAGAGTCAGGGACCCTGAATGGGCCCCTGTATATGTAGATGATTATACCCTTATTATGGTAAAACGTAATTTACAAAATCGCGGATTGATTGAACGGTTTGAATTACCCCAATCAATGTTCAGCGCTAATTAGCATGCCGTCTGTGTTTTATTTCAAATTTTGGAGAGGGATGCATTGCTTGCTTTTTAATCAGGTAAGGGTAATGTATCTTTATAGCCTGATATTTCATCTGCTTTTTATACTCCCGGCTCCTGAAATACTACGATTCACAAATTCAGGATCGCCTAAATAAGTAACATGAGCAGCTCCTGACACCGTTACATCTAACC
Source organism: uncultured Bacteroidales bacterium (assembly GCA_965369825.1). Lineage (GTDB taxonomy): Bacteria > Bacteroidota > Bacteroidia > Bacteroidales > JAGONC01 > JAGLWB01. The sequence goes on along the minus strand of CBDUSM010000038.1, from coordinate 4,167 downwards.
TTTCTTTAACAAAGATTGTAGCATCACCGGCACCTGAAATTTCCAGAAAAAAAGTTTCCGTTTCAAGATCACCGGCAGATAGCTCACTGGCGCCGGATGCATCAATATAAACTTCATTGGCAATACCTGAAAGGGCTACTTCAGTTGCACCGCTCACATCCATCTTTAATACCTCTGCAGTGAAATCCATGTTTATCTCTGTAGCACCACTGGCGTCAATATTTAATTTATTAAACTCCAGCCTACCCTCTCCCATCATTTCAACCGCACCACTAAGCTCAAGGCTTTCTAACTCAACAAAAGTAATATAAGCCTTCAGCACTTTACATTTTCGTATTTCACTTCCTGTCTCAATAATCAACTCATCACCTCTTACCTCAGTAATAATATAATCAAGAAGGTTTTCGTCAGCCTCAATTTTCAATGATTGGGTTTCTCCCTGTGTCAGAATTACTTCAAACGCCCCTCCTATTTGAATAGCAATAAAGGGTTTGATAGGTCTATCTTCAGAAACAACCACTCCATTTCCATCTACTCCTTCAATGAAATAATGGCACCCTGAACTTACAGATAAGAAGGACAATACTAAAATCACCAATAAAAAAGACGAATTCAATTTTAAAGTTTTCATGTGCTTGAATTTTATGTTTTAAAATCAATTTATATTTCTAATATCTCCTGATCCCGTTGAAATAACGCTTTTAACATCAGGGGACCCTTTATAGTACACATCGCCTGAACCACTCGAGGTTATCATTAACTTACCATTAACAAATACCTTTGTATCCCCTGACCCTGATTTATCTATCAGGCACTGCCCGGATATTAATTTCATAGCTGAAACATCACCAGAACTAACCTGCTTGATTTTTAAAACATCCACTTCTCCTGAAATTTTTAAATCACCGGAACCGGTCATTTTCACAGAGCATTGTTCCATCTCTTCCATTTCTGCAATAATATCGCCCGAACCGTTTACTGAAATAAATAGCTCATCAACGTCGCCATTTATTTTCGCATCTCCCGATCCATTTATTTTCACTTTCAGTTCACGAGCACTTATGTAAAGTATAACATCTCCTGAGCCATTAATTAGTAACTGGAAATCATCCGCTTTCAAAGGGTTCTCTGTTACTACGTCTCCTGAACCTGAAACGTTAATGCCCTCCAAATCAGTAACAGTAATATAAACGTTTGCGACCCTGACATTTCTAAAGATATTATATGTATCAATTATCAGGGTTTGATCCTTTACCGTGGTGGAAATATTCTTAATACGATTCGCATCGGCTTCAACAATAATTCGTTCGTTCTCACCTTGAGTAATGAAAATATCCACCGAGCATCTCAGTGAGATACTGCTGAAGTGTGATACATTCCGTTCTTCTTTAACAACCTGATCACCCCGTAAACCGTTCATGCTATACGCTGTAACTGAAATATTTATCAGCAATGAAATGATCAGTAATCTTTTTAGAAACAATAATTTCTTCATCTGTTTTAGTTTTTCTAATTAATATTGGTTTAATGTTTGTTACCAGGCAGTCAGGCTAATGCCTGCATTTTTACTTTCAATGGTGATCCTGGAAGAAGAGTTTTTATCTGAACCTACAGTCCCCGTATAAATATTGGTTGTATAACCATCTACTTCCGTTGAGATAGTTGAAATATTTTTGGGATAGGATAAGGAACCAAATTTCATCACTGCATCAATGGAATAACTGGCCTCCTCATCAATCCCTATTTCAATTCCGCCAAAGCTGTTTTCAATAGTTATCTCACTGAAACCACCTTTTACATACTTAATAATAATGCCACCATACTGGTTTTCAATCTCAGCTTTGTCAACCAATTTTGAAATTTTAAAATCGGTGAATTTAGAGTCAAGAATGATAGAGGTTACTGCTCCAATGGAAAACTCATCGTATTGGGATTCTATTTCACAATCGTCAAGTTTTTCAATAGAAACAGATGAAAATTTTGAATCAACAGTAATGTCACGTGTTTCAGTTAAATCGAATGAGGAATATTTCATTTCTAATGAACCGCCGCCGAGATAATCAACAGAAGCTTCACTAAATTTGACGTTAATCTCATTAACGTCATTTAATAATTTTCCGACCTCCATTGTCCCATAGCCAATACTTATCTCAGCACTGCCACTGGTTTCATCAATATAAAGCTCGCCAAACTTGTGGTCAATATCCAACTCAATCGTATTCGGCATATAAATTAAAAAATCAATGGATAATTCTTTACAAATTTTTTCGTCGCACCATCCTTTTTGAAATTCAGTCACAACACTTACTTCGGAACTATTCCCCGAAATTTTCACATCAATTTTGTCAAGTATTTTCGCGGCTTTTTCCTCTGTTGGGGCATCTATTTTAATAATAACCTCTACGGAGATGACATCTTTCTCCCAGTTATTACAATGTACCTTTCCATACTTATTCTTCACGATGAGCAAAGCATCTTTTTCAACGTTGTACTCTTTTTTTATCGTTTTTGAATAATCCCCTTCAGCAGACAAGGCAATATTTGCACCGATAAAAAAAGGAAGGATAAACCCAATTAGTAAAGTAGTTAATAGCTTTTTCATGGTTTTTTTCATTTGAATTATATATTGCTTTTTATTGATTCGTTTTATTTAAATCGTTAATAATATGATCGAGCAGATTAGTAATGATACGGTAGTTGTTTACAATTGCACTCATGGTTCTGTCGTTATCTGCTCCACTTGCATATTCATTTTCCAGTTCATTTGTATTAAGTTTAATCTCCTCAACTTCGCCCCGGGCCATACTTTTAATCTTTTCCCCTTCGTCAGAAGGTCCTGCAAGCTGATCAATCTGTTGCAACTTATCGTCGGTCAGGTTTGTATAATACAACTGTACTTCCTGAAGTTCTTCCGGAACCTCAGCCACAGAGTTATTAATAAATAAATTATTCCCGTTATTTTCCGCCACATAATTCAGGGTAATAGAGATAGCTATTAAAATAAGCATACTTGCGGCGATCTTAAGAAATAAGCCACGGTTAAATTTCCATTTTTGAGGCTTATTAAATTCAGAAAGCTTCCGGCTGAATTTCTCGAAATGCTCATCCGAAGGTTCTGCGTGGTTGAACAATTCTTTGTTTCTGCGAATTTTGTCTTCTAAACTGATCATGGCTAATTGAATTTGATCATTTAAACAAAAGATTTTTTATTCTCAATTCATCAAGGATATCCCGTAACTTTTTCTTTCCCCTGAAATACCGGATCCGTGATGTACTATTAGAAATATTTAGAATTTCACCAATCTCTTCATGGTCATAACCCTCTAACAAATAAAGTGTAAGTACTACACGGTAATCATTGGGCAATGCTGACATTGCTTTTCTAATTTCGTCAACTTTTATATCAACATATTCCGTTTCCTCCTCTAACTCTTCCTGCATATCATAATCATATTCCTCCACGAAAGTCAAATTTGCATTCTTCCTCAAAACATCAAGTGAATTATTGATCACAATTCGCTTCAACCATGCGCCGAAAGCAGCCGTTCCTTTATACTTATCCAGCTGATTAAAAGCATCAAGGAAGGAATCCTGCATAATATCTTCTGCTTCACCTGTATTATTTACTATTCTCAAACTAACATTATACATTGACTTATAGTAAAGTTTATAAATCTCAAACTGTGCTTTCTGGTCTCCCTTCCCACATGCTTCGATAAGATCCTGATGGATATTTTTGTAAACCTTTTCCAAGGATAGTAGTTTTAATTAATGACCATAAATAAAAAAAAATGTTACAAAAAAAACCTAAAAATAATATGAAAATGTAAATTTGCATTCAAATTTTCGATTTTAAATATGAAGCTGCCCCGTTCAGTTGTATATATCATCATTTTCTTCTCTATGCTCTTTTGGGGGATGAGTTTTGTATGGACCAAAATCGTTTTGAATTATTACGAACCAATTACGACGATTTTTTTGAGGTTGGTTTTGTCGACGGTTATTTTGTTCACGGGGTTAAAACTCTTCAACAGAATTGAGAAAATCCGCAAAGAAGATTACAAACTGTTCCTGGTTTCTGCTTTTTTCAACCCTTTTCTCTATTTCCTTGGAGAAAACTTTGGGGTTAAATATTCTACGGCAACAATAAGTGCTGTTATCATTGCC
>CBDUSM010000037.1:0-8367 GCA_965369825.1 uncultured Bacteroidales bacterium | reverse complement strand
GAACCCCGGTAGGTGATACAATTGTTTGTGCTGGCCCTCCTGGTGGAACAAATGAGTATACTACAACCGGGTCGCCTAATGCATTATCGTATTACTGGGAAATATTCCCTGACATTGCCGGTGAAATTGTAGGTGAAGGAACCACTGCTACTGTTACATGGAGTGGTGAATACTTCGGGCTGGTATTCATTAAAGTTCAGGGTATTAATGACTGCGGTGCTGGTGAGTTTTCAAATCCTATAGAAGTTTATGCAGACGATTGTACAGGATTACCGGAAGATCTTAATGCACAGTTAGATATTAATGTTTACCCGAATCCATCTGATGGTATTTTTAACCTTGAAATATCGGGTGCTACAGGTATGATGGAGCTGTACATTCTGGATTATAAAGGACAACTTATACATCAGGATAAGATTGAAAATGGATCGGGTGATTACCTGAAGGAATTGGATATCTCTACATATCCGAAAGGAATCTATTTCCTTAAGCTTGTCGGTGACAACGTGATGAGGATCGAAAAGATTGTTATTAGATAATCTTGGTTATCAAACAAAAAAAGCTGCCGAAAGGCAGCTTTTTTTTTTGTTGGTTTTGTGATCCAGCCGGGGCTCGAACCCGGGACCCACGGCTTAAAAGGCCGTTGCTCTACCAACTGAGCTACTGAATCTTTTTCTGATTCTAAAACGGCTGCAAAGTTAATAATTAATAATCAATAATTAATAATTTGGAGGGTAAAATTTTAAATTTCAAAGTATTCCTTTCCCTTCCCTAATGATAATTGCCTCATCTGTAGTACAATCAATTATGGTAGAAGGTTGATTGTCGCCATACCCACCATTAATTACAATATCTACTTTATCTTTATATTTTTCATAAATTAGTTCCGGGTCGGTTGTATACTCAACGATTTCATCCTCATCATGAATAGAGGTAGACATGATTGGATTACCAAGTTCCCTTATTATCTCCAGGATAATATTATTATCGGGGACCCTTATTCCGACAGTCTTTTTCTTGCTTTGAAAGATCCTTGGAACATTGCTATTCCCGTTAAGGATAAACGTGAACGGTCCGGGAAGACAGGATTTCATCAGCTTATAAACCGGATTGCCAAATGGCTTTGTGAAATCTGAAATATGGCTCAAGTCATGGCACAAAAATGAAAAGTTTGCTTTTTCTTTTTTTATTCCTTTTAGCCTGGAAATTTTATCGATGGCTTTGCTGTTGAAAATATCGCAACCCAATCCGTAAATTGTATCGGTAGGATAGATGATGATCCCTCCATCGTTCAGGCAGTCCACTACTTTTTTTATTTGCCTGAGACTGGGAGTTCCCGGGTGGATTTTTAGCAACATAATTACTGAATAGATCTATAAAAACAGGGTAAGCTACTTATATCGCACCGCTCAACCATCTACCCTTGCTTCCTTCCGGATCTGGGGGAGTTCAACGGGAGCTGGTCGTATAAGACTTACCCCGTGCAAAGATACTTATTTTCCGTGGTTAAGCATCTTATATCTTATTTTTTTAATCATTACAAGTTTATTACCTTTGCTTTATCAATTAACTTAAATTTATACCTTATGGAAACAACAAAAAAATCACTTTTCAGTGCTTCGCTGTATTATGGGTTAATTCTTGGAGCTATTTTAGTAGTTATTAATCTCTTGTACTATATTCTTGATGTGAACATGTTTACTTTTAGCTTCGGGGCTTTAAGCATTCTAGTTAGTATTACTGTTGTTGTGATTGTCCTGTTGCTGGGAATAAATGCATACAGGGATAAGTCGCTTGGCGGGAAAATATCATTTAGTACTTGTTTTTTATCTGGCTTGATCATTGGGTTAATAGGGTTTATTATCTCGGCGATATATTCATTTGTATTCTATAAGTATTTTGAACCTGATTTGTTAGCAGAATCATTTGAGAAATTTATAGAGATGATGGAAAACATGGGGCTTTCCGGCGAGCAGCTTGATGAAATAGTACAGAAATCAGCAGATAAATTTAATCCTGAATCCCAATTGCGTTCTGGTCTGATTTCGGGTGGTGTAATAGCTGTTATCATGTCTTTGATTGTATCGGCTTTTGTTAAGAAGCAAAGCAATGTTTATGAAGAAGATATAAATTAATTAATTGACTAATGGATATTTCAATTGTCGTCCCTTTATATAATGAAGAAGAATCGCTCAGAGAGCTAACTGAATGGATTGGTAAGATTATGAGCCAACATTCTCTTAGTTACGAGGTTATCTTTATTGATGATGGCAGCAATGATTCTTCCTGGGAAGTTATTGAGGAGTTGGCCAACGAGCATGATTTTGTAAAGGGCATCAAATTCCGGAGGAACTATGGTAAGTCCGGAGCTTTAAACCGTGGGTTTATGGCAGCTGCCGGGGATGTTGTTGTTACAATGGATGCAGACTTACAAGATAGCCCGGAGGAAATCCCTGAGTTGTATCGTATGATAAAAGATGATGGCTTCGATTTGGTGTCCGGCTGGAAAAAGAAAAGACATGACCCATTGGGTAAAAAGTTACCTTCAAGGTTCTTTAACGGAACAACAAGGTGTATGTCAGGAATAAAATTGCACGATTTTAATTGTGGATTAAAAGCATACAGAAAAGAGGTTATTAAGAGTATTGAAGTGTATGGCGAAATGCACAGGTATATACCTGTTATCGCAAAATGGGCCGGCTTCAATAATATTGGGGAAAAGGTGGTTCAGCATCAGGAGCGTAAGTACGGCATTACCAAATTTGGCATGGAACGATTTGTAAAAGGGTTTCTCGATCTGTTATCAATAACCTTTATATCTAAATTTGGACGACGGCCAATGCATTTATTTGGTTCTATTGGCACCATTATGTTTATCCTGGGCTTTCTTGCGGCATTTTGGCTTGGTGTGCAGAAGTTGTACCATGTACATCAAGGAATTAGTGCAACTCTTATAACTGATAGCCCCTATTTTTATATCTCTCTTTTTGCAATGATAATTGGCACACAATTATTTTTGACAGGATTTCTGGCGGAGTTGGTGTCGCGAAATAACCCAACAAGAAACCGGTATTTGATTGAAAGGACGATCGGTGTTACACAGGAGATGGATTAAAGAGGGGTTTCTCCAAGGTTAACTCTGAAAACATACATGAAAAAACAGAAAAGGACAATAGTCATTCTTGGCTCCGCCTATCCGTTAAGGGGAGGAGGGCTTGCCACATATAATGAACGGCTGGCCAAAGCATTTTCTGATCATGGCGATGATATTCAAATACAAACCTTTAAACTACAATATCCTGGAATTTTTTTCCCCGGAAAAACACAGTACTCAGAAGAATTACCTCCTGAAGGGTTAGATATAAAAGTTACCGTTAATTCTATTAATCCTTTTAATTGGATCAAGGTTGGTAGAGCGTTGAAAAGGCTACGGCCGGATCTGGTCATTGTTCGTTATTGGATCCCATTCATGGCCCCTTGTCTGGGTTCTATTTCCAGAATAATTAAGTCGAACAAACATACCAGGATAATTGCCATAGCTGATAACATTATTCCTCATGAGCGTAAGATTAGCGATCGTTTATTAACCGGCTATTTTGTTAAGAGTGTTCATGGTTTTATCACTATGTCAAGGTCAGTTATGAAAGATCTTGAGTTTTTTGATAAAGAAAAACCGAAAAAATATTGCCCACATCCATTATATGATAATTTTGGTGATATTATTTCGAAGAAGGAGGCAAAGCGAATGTTGAAGCTGGATGAATCTCTGAATTTTATCCTGTTTTTTGGTTTTATCAGAGATTACAAAGGCCTTGATATTTTACTGAAAGCATTTGCTGATAAGCGTTTAAATGACTATTCCTTAAAACTACTGGTAGCTGGCGAGTTTTACACCGATCCAGAACCGTATAACCGAATTATTGAACAGCATGGCCTTACCGATCGTGTTATTATGCTAAATAATTTTATCCCAAACAGAGATGTTGGAAAATATTTTTGCGCTTCCGACCTGGTTGTACAGCCGTACAAAGAAGCGACACAAAGCGGTGTTACACAAGTTGCCTATCATTTTAACAAGCCTATGATAACCACTGATGTAGGAGGATTGGCTGAAATTGTACCTGATGGTAAAGTGGGCTATGTTGTTCCTCCTCAACCTGATAGAGTTGCCGATGCTATTTATAAATTTTATAAAGAAGAAAAGGAAAATATCTTTGTTTCTAATATTGAGGAAGAAAAGAAAAAGTATTCATGGGATAATATGATCAAAACCATTTATGAACTTTTTGAGGAGACGAAATTAACTTATGATAATACGCAGTAAAGCACCGTTGAGGATTGGCCTGGCAGGTGGGGGTACCGACCTGTGCACTTATTCAGATTTATTTGGTGGAGCAATCTTAAATGCTACCATTAATAAGTATGCTTATGCCTCTATTCAGCCGAGAGATGATGGGAAAATTATTATCCGTGCCAGCGACAAAGAAATCTATTTTGAAAGTGAAGCTGTGAAAAGGCTTTTACCCGATGATGGGGTATCTTTACATAAAGGAATATACAACAGAATAGTTAGTGATTTTACGGGCAGGCCGCTATCCTTTGAATTGACAACACATGTAGATGCACCACCGGGATCAGGCCTGGGATCATCTTCAACGTTGGTGGTTGCCATATTGGGAGCTTTTTCAGAATGGTTGAAGTTGCCGTTGGGTGAATATGATATTGCAAAGCTTGCCTATGAAATTGAAAGGATTGACTTGAAGATGGCTGGTGGAAAGCAGGACCAATATGCTGCTACATTTGGTGGGGTGAATTTCATGGAATTTTATAAAGACAATAAAGTGATCGTAAACCCACTTCGTATTCGTGATGCTTACCTGAATGAACTCTCCATAAGTCTTTTATTGTATAATACAGAAACTTCACGCCTCTCTTCAAAAATTATTGAGATGCAGAAAAGAAACCTGATCGAAAAAAATAAAAAGTCCATTGAAGCAATGCATATGATCAAAGAACAAGCTTTGCGGATGAAGGAAGCCTTGTTAAAAGGGGAATTTGATAGAGTAGGTGAGATTTTGGACTTTGGCTGGCAGAATAAAAAAAGAATGGCTGAAGGCATAACCAATAATTATCTTGATGAAATTTATGAAACGGCGCTTAATGCTGGCGCTACTGGAGGAAAAATTTCCGGCGCCGGAGGAGGTGGATTTATGATATTTTACTGTCCTGGAAATAGCAGGGCAAATGTTATTAACGCATTAAAAAAGTTCAATGGAAAAGCCCTTCGATACGATTTTACTTCTACAGGGTTAACTACATGGACTTTTTAAAAAAATGATCAAATGAAGATTAAAAATGCGATAGAACAATCTATTGAGGTTAAGCAACGCCTTCTTTCCGATAAAAATATGCTGGAAAGAATTCAAAAAGTGGTTGATGAATGTACAAATTGCTTTAGGAACGGAGGTAAAATCTTATTTTGCGGAAATGGGGGAAGTGCTGCTGATGCCCAACATCTTGCCGCCGAGTTAACCGGGCGATTTTATTATGACAGGAAACCTCTGTATGCTGAGGCGCTGCACGTAAACACATCAGCCCTTACTGCTGTAGCTAATGATTATTCCTATGATGAGGTTTTTTCCAGGCAGGTACTGGCTAAGGGTAGAAAAGGAGATGTTCTGATTGGATTGTCAACTTCGGGTAACTCGCCAAATGTCTTGAATGCCTTGTCGGTAGCTCGCCAGGAAGAAATGGTTACTATTGGCCTGACAGGTGAAAAAGGTGGAAAAATGAAAGATATGTGTGACTATCTTATTAATGTTCCGTCAAATGATACGCCAAGAATTCAGGAAGCTCATATCTTGATCGGACATATTATTTGCGAGATGATTGAATGTAATATTTTTCCGAAATGATTAATGAGGCAATCGTATTAGCCGGGGGATTTGGTACCAGGCTTAAGCAGGTTGTGGAAGATCTACCTAAGCCAATGGCCGCGATTAATGGTAAGCCTTTCCTTGAATATCAGTTCGACTTTCTTAAGAGATATCAAATAGAACGGATTGTCCTTTCAGTAGGTTATAGGGCTGATATGATAATGGATCATTTTAGGGATAATTATCGTGGTATGGAGATTGTTTATGCTCTTGAAAAAGAGCCTCTTGGTACCGGGGGAGGAGTGGCGAATGCATTTAAAATGATTAGAAGTGATGCTGCTTTTGTTTTAAATGGAGATTCTATCTTTGATATCGATCTCCATGAGTTTTACCATTATTACGTTGAAAAAGAGGCAGATGCATGCATGGCCTTAAAGTACCTGGATGCAGGAGAACGTTATGGCAGGGTTGAAATCAATGATGCATATAGAGTAACTGCTTTTATTGAAAAAAAATCATCATCGGGTAAAGGATATATAAATGGAGGAATATATATTATTGCAAAGGGATTTCAACAAAATTTTGGTTTAAAAGGCAACTTTTCGCTTGAGAGAGATTTTTTTGAAGAACATCCCGGTTCAAAAGTAATTTATGGTATCCCTTTCGATAGTTATTTTATTGATATTGGTATTCCGGAAGAGTTTCAACGTGCGCAATATGAATTTACAAGATTTAAATATTGACAAAACCTGGACTCTGTTTCTCGACCGCGACGGAGTCATTAATCAAAGAATCATTGATGGATACGTCACCAGGTGGGAGGAATTCCTCTTTGCCCCTGGTGTACTTGAAGCCCTGAAATCTTTGTCAATGGTATTTGGCAGGCTTATTATTGTTACCAACCAGCAGGGAATTGGAAAGGGAATAATGACCGACGATGATCTTTTTATTATTCATAATAGATTAGTAGAGGAGGTTAATAAAGCAGGCGGCAGAATTGATAAAATTTATTATAGCCCTTTTCTTGCTGAGCTAAAAAATTCTATGCGAAAGCCCGACATAGGAATGGCCATGCTTGCCAAAAATGATTTTCCGGAGATCACCTTCAGCAGATCAATCATGGTAGGGGATAGCCTCTCGGATATGGATTTTGGGAAAAGGGTTGATATGTACACGGTTTTTATTTCGGATGAAGAGATTCAAGAGGAATTCAAAAAGCAGATTGATTTTTTTTCTCTTCATTTATTGGATTTTGCCAGGAAACTATAACAATTATCATGATTTTATACCCTGTCCCTATGCTCGATGGCTTCTTAAATCTTAAATCTTAAATGGTTCACCTGTGTCTCCAGCAATCATATTAATAAGCTTTCTGGCGTATACCTTATTGTTGTTCATCATTTCATGGGTCACTTCACGGAAGTCTGATAATGAAGCTTTTTTTATCGGAAACAAAGCATCTCCGTGGTTTGTGGTGGCTTATGGGATGATTGGCGCATCTCTTTCGGGCGTTACTTTTATTTCTATTCCCGGTGATGTTGGCTCCACTGGTTTTTCTTATATGTTGATTGTTTTTGGGTACCTGTTGGGATATTTCGTTATTGCAAATATCCTTCTTCCAATGTATTACCGGTTAAACCTGACCTCTATTTATACCTACCTTGAAGGCCGTTTTGGATTTTGGTCGTATAAAACCGGGTCTTTCTTTTTTTTGGTCTCAAGGGTCATTGGCGCATCATTCAGAATGTTCCTTATTGTGAATGTCTTGCAGTTGTTTGTTTTTGATGCATGGGGTGTCCCGTTTGTTGTAACAGTCGTCTTTTTTATAGGGCTAATAATGCTTTATACGTTAAAGGGAGGGATTAAAACCATTGTCTGGACAGATACCCTTCAAACAACTTTCATGCTTCTTGCAGTTGTAATTACTGTTGGATTGATAGCCAATGACATGAATGTCAGCTTAGCTGATCTGTTATCATCGGTTCATAAAAGTGATTACTCAAGAATGTTATTTTCAGACTGGACCGGGAAGACATATTTTATTAAGCAATTTATAAGCGGGGTTTTTATTGCCATTGTTATGACTGGCCTGGACCAGGATATGATGCAGAAAAATCTGAGCTGCCGGAACCTGAAGGACGCGAAAAAAAACATTTACTGGCTAAGTACATCATTGGTTCCGGTAAACTTAATGTTTTTAATACTGGGTGCTATATTGTACATATATGCCAATAGCAAGCACATTATGGTTCCTCTTACAACTGATGACCTTTTTCCTATGATTGCTTTAAAGCACTTGAATTACACAACGGGTATCGTGTTCATTATTGGTTTAATAGCGGCTGCATATTCAAGTGCCGACAGCGCTTTAACGGCATTAACAACTTCTTTCAGTATTGATTTTCTTGGTTTTAATAAGCGAAAAACATTATCAGAAAAGAAAAAAATAAAACTGAGGTATATTGTACATGTGTGTTTTGCCATATTGATC
>CBDUSM010000036.1:0-8385 GCA_965369825.1 uncultured Bacteroidales bacterium | reverse complement strand
ATTCTTTGGAAACATACTCAGAATATTCAAGTCCCTTATTGACCATGCCAATATCATTCAGGAATTTAGGATCGCCCCATCCCTTTTCGATAAACATTTCTTTCATTTTCTTTGTCCCTTGTCCGGCAATAAGGCCAAACCCTTCTCCCCTGGCAAGCTGATGCATAGCTTCTAATGCTGCTTGGCCGTTACCAAAGTTCAATTCAAGCCCTCCGGTCCTTTCATTATTGAGAATGCCATTTTCATAACACTCCATAACAAATGCCATCATGGTGCCCCATGTAATGGTACAAATACCATACGTGTCACAATAGAAATTCGCTTCAATAATGTAATCAGGATCGAAGATGCCACAATTGGCGCCCAGCCCTCCTGCATTTTCATACTCCGGGCCATCCACAAGAACTACTTCTCCTTTATATGGGCCTGATTTAATTGTAAAATCATCAACTCCTTTAGAACAGGCCATGTTGCAACCAATCCAGCAGCCATCAGGTATGCCTTGTCTGAATTTCTCCTTCCACACATCGCCATGAATCTTAAACCCATCAGCATGGCTGCCAAATTTATAATTATGCACCGGAAGCAAATCATAATCATTCATTATATTAACAAGGTGGGCTGTGCCTTTCGTCCGCATTTCAGCCTGAGAATCATCCAATTCACGCATCTCCTTATTGAATCGTTTCCCTCTCTCCATAATAGCGGGCAGGTCAACTACATTATTCAGGTTTCCTTTAACGCCAGGAATTTTTACAACTATGGCCTTGATATTTTTATTTCTAAAAACTGTTCCTATTCCACCTCTTCCGGCTTGTTTTAACCTGATTTTTTTCCTTTTCGGGTCGTAGAAGCTAAAGTTCAACATGCCGATAAGTGAATTTCCTGCGGCTGCACCTGTCGATACAACTCCAATATTTTTGCGGTCGCGATCATCATCGGCATACATATCCGTGAGCTGTTCAACAAGAACATGGCTATCAAGAGCTTCCAGAGGTGCTTCATTGATCTCTACCTTATGATTAACGCCATCAATAAAAATAATAATGTCTTTTTCTGCTTTACCTTGTAATTCGAGAGCGTCGAATCCTGAAAATTTCAGGAAAGGGCCAAAAAAACCACCCACATTACTATCGATAGGTATATCGGTCTGTGGTGATAACGTAACAACCAATGATTTACCAGATCCTGAGTATTGAGTAATTCCACCAATCGGACCTGAGGAAATAATAATCTCATTTTCAGGGTCATCCCATTTTGTATCGGGTTTTGTCGCATCCCATAATAGTCTCAACCCATACCCTTTCCCACCAATAAATTTCTCCTTCATTATTGCAGGGACCTGCTTTTCCTTGATACTGTTATCAGATACATTGATGTATAAAATTTTATCTGTATACCCTTTTTCCAGTGGTGTCCATTTATATTTCCATTTTTTAACTAACTTATGTGCGTTTTTTATTTCTGTTAGGTCCATTGAATAATGATTTTGTTGATGAATAATTTTTCTTTTTCAAAAGTAAAAAAAATAACATGATGAGATCATTTTTTTATTAAAATCTCATTTGATTTTTTCTTTCATGCCTTTCCACTGAGTTTATTATTTTTGCATTTACGTCGATTAAGATTCATCACATGAATAATACAAAAAACAAAATTAATAAATATACAGTTGGTATTGCTGGTTGCGGTGGGTTAGGCTCAAACTGTGCAGTAGCGTTGGCCAGGGTTGGAATTGGAAAATTGGTAATTGCCGATTTTGATACCATTGAACTTTCAAACCTGAACCGTCAATACTTTTTCTTGGATCAGGTGGGACAAAAAAAATGCTTTGCTTTAAAAGATAATATTTCCAGAATCACCAGGGATACAGTTGTGGAAGCTTATGACATCAAATTATCACCAGCAGAAATAATTAATCTATTCCAAGAGTGTGATGTTATTGTTGAGGCCTTCGATCTAAAAGAGATGAAACAAATGATCGTTGAAACTGTTATAACAGCATTCCCAAAAACACCATTGGTTGTCGGGTCCGGATTAGCAGGTTGGGGGCATAATAACTCAATTAGGGCCAGAAAAGTTGACAATTTATATATTTGTGGTGATGAAACCAGGGAAACATCAGACGATTTGCCTCCTCTCGCACCAAGAGTAGGTATGGTAGCTAATATGCAGGCGAACACAGTTTTAGAAATATTGTTATGGGAAGGATAAAAATGAACATCATTCTAAATAATCGTTCCGAATCGTTTAAAGCGGATAAATTGACTGTAAATGAACTTCTGAAAGTAAAAAACTTCACTTTCCGTATGCTGGTGATTAAAATAAACGGCAAGCTGATCAAAAAAACGGAATATGACACGTCTACAATCAGCGATGGCGACAAAGTAATGGTAATGCACCTGATAAGTGGGGGGTAATTGCAGATATCAACCTTACAGTACCTCTGCAACAACAAACGTGCTTCCTCCTACAAAAACAAGATCACGCATTGTGGCATTTGCTTGCGCTGCCTCAAAAGCATCTTTAACAGAATTGAACGCCTTACCCTGTAAACCTGCCCTGGCTCCCGCTGTTGCCAGGCGTTGCTCATCCAGCCCCCGGGGGATATCAGCCTTACAAAAATAATAAACAGCATCTTTAGGTAATAAGGCCAACATATCCAAAATATTTTTATCATCAACCATTCCAAATACAAAATGAACTCTGTTATGGGGTGTTTGATTCAACTGTTCGACCACTTGTATGATACCATCCCTATTGTGTCCAATATCACAAATAATCAAAGGATTTTCACCAAGGACCTCCCATCTGCCGCGTATGCCCGTATTTTGAATTACATTTTTAATCCCTTCCGCTATTTGATGATTATCAATGTCGAAATTTTCTCCATTCAACATCAGGATGGCTTGAACAGCTGTTCTCACATTTTTTACCTGGTATTGTCCTAAAAGGGGTATTTCAAAATCTATTGACAGGTCGCCCCTACGGGGCTTATTGTTAAATTTCTTTCCGCTATATTTACCAGCTTCATCCCATTCAACCCTGATATTGTCATCTGCAAATAAAATTGGTGCGCCCAATTCTCCGGCCTTTTTAATAAATACTTCCCTTACCTCTTCCTGGGTCTCTCCAATCACAACAGGTATATTTTTCTTAATAATACCGGCCTTTTCCTTAGCTATCTTTTCAAGCGTGTCACCCAAAAACCGCATGTGATCATAGCCAATATTTGTTATCACCGATAACTCCGGATTAACGACATTTGTTGAATCAAGCCGTCCTCCCATACCCGTTTCCAGCACCACAATATCAACCTGCTCCTTTGAAAAAAAGTCAAATGCCAGGCCAACGGTCATCTCAAAAAAAGAGGGTTTGATCCTATCAAAACCGGCCTTATTCATATTCACAAAATCAACAACATATTCTTCGGGGATCATCTTCCCATTCAATCTGATTCGCTCTCTAAAATCTTTAAGGTGAGGTGATGTGTAAAGTCCCGTCCTGAAGCCTGCTTCCTGTAAAATGGAGGCCAAAAAATGTGATACCGACCCTTTTCCATTTGTACCGGCAACATGAATAGATTTAAAATTATGTTGCGGAGAGCCTAACAGGTCACAAATTGCCAATGTATTGTCAAGGTCAGCTTTGTAAGCAGCAGAGCCAATGCGTTGATACATCGGTAACTGGCTGAATAAATAAGCTAATATTTCCTGGTAAGTTGGCATTGATTCGCAAAGTTAGGTAAAAATGTGGGAAAAGGGAGACGAGGAACAGGAATCAGGAAACGGGAATCAGGAGACAGGAAACGGGAATCAGGAGACAGGAAACGGGAATCAGGAAACGGGAAACAGGAAACGGGAAACGGGAAACGGGAAACGGGATGAATAGCCCCGGACTTCAGTCCGGGGAGAGAGAGAACCCAACCTCCCCCTCCCTTGCCCCGCTGTCTCGAACAGAAAAAAAAAAGAGAAGAGAAATACGAGAAGAGAGAAGCGAAAGGAAGAAAGAAAAGAGCACATCAATTCATCTTGATAAAGATATAGGTGATTGTTCCTTTTTGAATTTCAGCTGCCTGGGTATCAGGAGAAAATTTAGCTCTGAGAGCAGCGCCCCGTGCAAGTTGCCTCAGTGTAAGGTCAGCAATGGTTGTGCCTCTTGCACCAGCTTCGGCTCTGGTAACGTCACCATTTCTGTTAACCCAGATGGTGACCACTACTTTTCCTTGCTCGTCTGACCGATACTCGGGCTTTGGCAGGCGTGTTGCCTGTCTGCCTGACAGGCTATAGGAAATACCGTCACCCTCCCCTCCTAATCCATCATATACTTTTAAGTCTTTCGTTCCTGTCGGTTTCCCCTGATCTCCAGGATCTCCCGTCTCTCCTTCACTGCTCCCATTTGATTCATTTGTCTCTCTTCCTTTGTACAAAGCATTGGGATTGACCACGGGTTCGGGTTCAGGCATCTGTTCTATTTCCTCAATCGGTTGTTTCTGTATTACTGTTTCATCAATAATTTCTTCTTCTGCTTCCTGCTGATCAACATCTTCAATCACAGGCGCCTCAATAATATCCTGTGTCAGAACATCTTCTTCTGTTGTCTCCGGCTTTGTAACCGGTGGAGTGACCTCGGGCGCCTGAACAGGCTCTGCTTCCTCCTCCTGCATGAATCCTGATCCAACATCACTATAACCAAGATCAACTTCAACTCCTTCTTCACCAGGCAACGGCAAGGGGGTTGTAAGAGCTAATAACATAATCGTAGCAAGTAATAATCCATGAATGATTACCGTACCAACAATACCTTTTATTTTATCCTTTGACAGACTCATGACTTCCGAATAGGAAAAGTAGCCAAAATAATCTTATGTTTAGCATTATACAATCGGTTCACCTTATTTACTGCGTCAATCACTGTAACAATATATTGGACAGGAACGCTTTTTTCTGCTTTAAGCACGACAGATGCATCATTTTCATTCACCAGCTTTTGGGCCAGCTCTGTTTGAAGCTGTTGTTCATTAACCGGGATACCATCAATGTAAAAATTGATTTCAGGGTCAATATAAACAGTTACTGTTGCAGGCTTGGCTATTGTTTTACTATCGCTGCTG
The DNA here is from genome assembly GCA_965369825.1 of uncultured Bacteroidales bacterium. Classification (GTDB taxonomy): domain Bacteria; phylum Bacteroidota; class Bacteroidia; order Bacteroidales; family JAGONC01; genus JAGLWB01. Next base: position 3,272 of record CBDUSM010000036.1, on the reverse strand, counting down.
GGAAGTAATAATTTTATAGCATTTGGAGCAACAAGCGTGGAGGTTAGCATAAAAAATATCAATAATAAAAACACGAGGTCTGACATGGATGCCGTATTGAACTCCGCCTTTCGCTTATTTCGGGTTTGAATAGCCATGTTACACCTTTATAAATTTAATAATACGCACTGTTAACTCAAACACTTTTTGCAGGCTCATGGAGTAAATCCATAAATTCCGTTGCACGAGCTTCCAGAACAAACACCAACTTCTCAATCCTTGCAACAAGGATATTATAACAGATATAGGCTGTGATCCCGACAATAAGGCCTGCCACGGTTGTCATCATAGCCTGGTATATACCGGTTGATAATAATTGTATGTCGATGTTATTTCCTGCCATCGACATATCATAAAAAGCTCTAACCATACCAATTACAGTTCCAAGAAATCCAATCATAGGCGCTACACCAGCAATAGTTGACAATCCTGCAATATTCTTTTCCAGTTTAGCGATCTCAAGTTTTCCAACATTTTCGATGGCAGCATTGATATCATTCAATGGCCGTCCGATCCGGGCCAATCCTTTTTCAATCATTCTTGCAATCGGATTCGAATAACTTTTACACATGGCATTTGCAGCATCAATCCTCCCGCCATGAACAAAATCGCGGATATTGTTCATGAAATTTCGCTCATTCCGGGAAGCACGAACAATGATAATAAAACGCTCTATAAAGATATAAACCGTTATCACCGAAAGTATGCCCAAAGGCAACATGATCCACCCACCTTTGATAACCATTTCCCATATCGACAACCTGATCTCCGTGGCTCCACTGGTAAGATTACCGGCTGTATTTGAAAGTGTATCAATAACAGCTTGCGTTTGCCGGACGATCTGTAAGATTATTACGTTCATTATTTCTGTTTTTGACGAAAGTAGAAATTAAAATACTTAATCACCCCAGTATGACGAGGGTTTTTTTAACAGTATGTTGTTAATATAAACTGATTTTTTACAGAATTATTATTTATGGAGCATCAGCAAATGAAATAAGACAGGAGCAGGAAAGTAACTGATTACTGGTTACTGTAAATTGCACCTGAACAGGAATCTCTGGAGGCACCGGTAACAGTGGCGAGACAATTCACCTCACCCCGTATCCGTAAGACACCAAGAAATGCAAACAGAAGTGCTTCCTTGAAATCAATAATATTTGGCTCCGGGATAATTAACTGATGACCGATAATAGCACGCAATCGTTCAACAAAAAATTTATTCCTCGTTCCTCCCCCACTTAGCAGAATCTTTTTCCCTCTGTTTCGATCTGTAATATTGGATATCTGAATAGCAAAATGCTCAGTGAAAGTTCTGAGCAAATCCTTTGGGGATAACTTTTTTGCATTAATGGCCGGAATAATATACTCGTTAACCCACTCTATCCCTAACGATTTGGGGTAAGTCGTTGAATAATACGGTAATTTGTTCAATGCATGCAATAATTCTTCATTAATTGACCCAGTTTTTGCAATGGAACCATTATGATCATATGATTTTCCTGTCTTTTCGGCAAGATAGTTCAGGACAGAATTAAGTGGACAAATATCAAATCCAACACGTTTTGATTCATCATCGAAAGAAATATTGGCAAAACCACCAAGATTCAGGCAGTATTCGAAAGATGAAAACAGATATTTATCCCCGATTGGGACAAGTGGCGCGCCCTGGCCACCAAGAGCAACATCCTGTGATCTGAAATCGGTTACTACAGGATAGCCACTAACTGCTGATAGATGAGACCCGGCTCCTATCTGTACGGTTACCTTCTGCTTCGGTTGATGAAATACTGTATGTCCATGTGATGAAATGAAATCAGGCTCAAGGTGGTATTTCCGAATAAATTTTCTTACTACATCACCAAGAAACCGGCCATAACGGACATGCACTTCCATTAATTGATAAGATGATGCAATGCAAAGCCCTTTTAGGTCATCTTTCCATTGCTGAGAATAAGGGAGGGTTTCTGCTATCTCAATCTTAAATGCCCATTGTTTATCCAACTTTGTAAAATGGCAGTAAGCAATGTCAATACCATCGAGAGAAGTGCCTGACATTAAACCTATTACTCTATACATTTTCTCTGCTTATATATGGAAAAAATAATCATTTTCCAGTGAGAGCCACGGGTTAACCCATCGGTCCATGTTCGTTTCATTTTACAGTACTGGAAATAAGGCTTCCAGCCTATTAAGTCTGGAACCTTTAATCAGGATAATAAACGAATTAACCGGGTTTTCTTTAATCCAATTAATGACATCTTCTACCTGAAGGAAGCATAGATAATTACTTTCCTGAACTATGGATGAAAAAGCCGGTCCTACCAAAATAATGTTTTGCAAGTTATACTTTTTCAAAAGCTTAAAGATATTTCGATGTTCATTTTCACTTTGATCACCCAATTCATACATATCACCGAGTATCAAGAGCTTATTATCATTTTGAATTTCAGCAAAGCTAATTATGGCCTGTTCCATGCTTGCCGGATTGGCATTATAAGCATCTAAAACAAGTGTATTGTGCTCTGTTTTAAGGATTTGAGAGCGATTGTTTTGTGGCTCGTATGCTTCAATTGCATCCTTTATATCTTCATAAGGGACCTGGAAATGAGCTCCTACTGCTATTGCTGCTAAAATATTCTCAAAATTATATTTACCAAAAAGTTTTGTCTGGATTTCAACAGAACTTTTTTGCTTTTTATTTTTCTTGAATATTACCTCAAGGTTCAGAAATGGGTCATTTGATTGAATGCTACCTGAAACCTCAGAATCGAGGGAATTTCCGTAAAACATCCGGTTACCTTTCATTGATAGAAGAGTAAGAAGCTCACACTCATCATTAACAAACAACAATCCATCAGTGGAAATGATATAATCATATAATTCATTTTTCGCCCTCACTACTCCTTCTATTCCATCAAATCCTTCAAGATGAGCTTTCCCAATGTTTGTAATTAAACCGAGGTCAGGCTGGGCAATCTCACATAAAAGTGCAATTTCTCCCTTGTGATTGGCCCCCATTTCTACGACAGCAACTTCGGTTTTCTTTGTTAATGATAAAATAGTAAGAGGAACGCCAATATGGTTATTCTGGTTTCCTGAGGTTGCAACCGTATAATACTTTTTTGATAAAATACGATATATCAACTCTTTGGTGGTTGTTTTCCCATTGGTTCCTGTAATACCCAATACCGGTAGATTAAGTTGCTTGCGGTGATATAAAGCCAGATTTT
>CBDUSM010000035.1:0-8491 GCA_965369825.1 uncultured Bacteroidales bacterium | reverse complement strand
ATAGCGTATCAGTATAATCCATGGGTTGGACAACACTTTTTTCTTTGGTTGATTTAAATGCCCTTTCAACCTGAGCCTCAGTCAGGTTATCAATCCCGAAGATATTAATTTGATATATTTTTACTTTATCCTTTTTTTCAATCTGAATATCAAGGATTACATGATTTACCTTTGAGGTGTCAGGAGTTTGGAGGATATTAACTTCTGTATCCAGAAATCCTTTATCGGTATAATACTTTTTAATAAAATTGGTGGATCGGATAATCAAATTTTCTGTTACTACATCACCTGAGACCAGTTTAATATCGTCACGAATATTATCAGCATCGGATTTGTTTATTCCTGAAAATGAAAATTTTGAGAGGCGGGCCCGCTCCTTTAGATTGATATCCAGGAAAATATAATCGTCCTGGATTTTTGTTGCTGTAATTCGTATATTTTCAAACAGGCCCTGATCCCATAGTTTATGAATGGCATTAGATATATTATCGCCCGGCACTATGATTTCACCTCCAACATACAATCCTGATAACATAATTAGCACATTATTATCAAGGTATTGAACTCCTGAAATGGTTATGCCCCCAATTTCATATTCCCTGGGTTTTGAATAATCGACCTCAGAAAGATCATCTCCAAGAGAAACCTGACCTTGGACAGTAGTAACAATACCTACTATCAAAAAAAACCATATGGAAAAACATTTTATTTTCATTTCATTTTATTTACACAACCTTATCGTGAGTCATGCCAAACCTTCTTTCTCTGCTTTGATAATTTATGATAGCTTCATACAGGTCTTCTTTTCTAAAATCGGGCCATAACCTGGGTGTAAAATACAATTCAGTATAAGCGATTTGCCATAATAAAAAATTACTGATCCTGGATTCGCCACTGGTACGAATGAGTAACTCAGGATCAGGAAAAGAGGCCGTTGTAAGGTGTGCAGAAAAAAGCTCTCTATTGATTTCATCAACAGCCAATTTATTGTTTTTCACTTTTTCTGCAATTGATTTAACAGCCTGAACAATTTCCCATTGCGCGCTGTAACTCAGCGCCAAAATAAGCGTCATTCTAGTATTCTGAGCTGTTATATTAATGGCAGTCTCCAATTCCTTATAACCTGTTCTGCCAAGGCTATGAAGGTCGCCAATCGCCTGCAGGCGAATGTTATTTTTTTGTAACGTTTTTGTTTCTGAGCGAATAGATTTTACAAGTAACTTCATTAAAGCATTTACCTCAAACCGTGGGCGCTTCCAGTTCTCAGTAGAAAAAGCATAAAGGGTTAAATACTTCACACCAAGTTCAGCTGCCGCTTCTGTGGTTTCACGCACAGCTTGTACACCGTTTTCATGGCCAAATATCCGTGGTTTCCCCCTCAATTTAGCCCACCTACCATTACCATCCATTATAATTGCAATATGATCCGGCAAAGTTCCCCTGTTTATTTTTTCTTTACTACTCATCTTCACCAATACCTGTTAGGTTATTTTCGTCTAATCAATTGCGTTGTAATAATGTGGTTTAAAATCCTGATCTCTGCACTTTTTCTGATTATAGAAACTAATTTTATAGGTAACAATCACGCCAATAAAAGCATACCAATCATTACTTTGTGAATCACCACGTTGTACATATGTTTCAACATCTTCTCTTTCAGGAAATGAGACCCTACCTGTTGGATCGGCATAATAATTTTGTGTGGTATTATCTCCTTCAAAAAAATAGGTTGTACTTACGTCATCCAAATAATCAGTTATTGTTTTTCTGATGCCCCATTCCAGAGACACTCCTAATTTATTATTCACGCTATACTTAAAGCCGACACCGAAAGGCAAAGCCGCTGAAAACATACCATAAGGGTTTCTTTCACTAATTTCCGGTTTATTTTGCCCTTCAGTCCCGATATCTCTCAACACAGTGCCATCCTCAGCCTTGGGGTTAAAATAAAACCCTGAAATTCCACTAAAAATATACGTTGAATAATAGTTTCTTTTACTTCCGATAAAATAATCTAAAAAATTAAATTCAAGCAATAAAGAGCCATCGATAATGGTTGACTTAAAATAAAGGCCTCTTTCTGTAATAAATTGTGCTTTTGAATCATCGCCAATAAGGGTACCATAATATCCACCAGCCCTAACAGCAATTCTGGTTGTAAAATTATGCCGGTAAACAACACCAACAGAGGGCCTCGTCATTAACAATGGTTTATTGGGATTGAGGTCGCCGGCATAATAAGCACCCCCAAGCCACACCCCTATCTCACCACGTTGGGCAAATGAAAGTGTTGTTGAAAGAATAATGATCTGTATAATGAAAAATTTTTTCATTAATTATTATTAGCGGGCAAAAGTATCAATTTTTTTAGGCTTTTTTAAATGAATTGGCAATAAATCATGCTTAGTTACGAATATCTCTCCCCCAATTAAGTTTTTCCCTAATTGTTTTATAAAAATTTTCTGACTCCAATCGTATCATATTGATACAGAAGTTTTCTTTCCGGACTTTTAGCTCGATCGATGGATCAATCAGTTCAAAGCGTGAATCAAGGCTTACAAATATCTTTTTCTCTCTTCCCTCAACTTTAATCTTAATAACACATTTGTCTGGTATAACGATAGGTCGCACGGTTAAATTGTGTGTTGCAATAGGGGTAATCGTAAAATTCTTAGAACCAGGCACAACAATAGGCCCACCACAGCTTAATGAGTAAGCCGTAGAGCCGGTAGGAGTAGCAATTATCAAGCCATCGGCCCAATATGAATTCAGAAATAAATCATCTACAAAAACCCTGATGGTAAGCATAGAATGAGGGTCTTTCTTATATACACTCAATTCGTTCAAAGCATAATTCATCTCCCCAAAAATCCCTATTTCCGTTTCCAGGCGGATCAGGCTCCGCTGCTCAATCTTAAATCGGTTACTTATTAAAGCATCAATAGCTGCAACACCATCATCTTTAGAGACACTTGAAAGGAACCCCATGCGCCCCATATTAACACCAAGCACCGGTATTCCGGAATCTTGAATAAGCGAAATGGTATCAAGTAATGTACCATCCCCTCCTACTGAGATCAGGAATTGAATATTATCGGCAATATCCCGGTGATCATGAAACAAATTAACCTGTTTCTCGAAATGGAGATGTTTTTGAATAAGTTTATAATAGGATTCATACACTATGAGCTCAACGTTTGATCTTTCAACCTGATCAATCATTTGCTGCAAGTATCTCCTCTGGTCTATTGAAAAAGTTTTTCCAAATAATCCGATTTTCATTTGGATCAGAATTTATATTAATAAAAAACAAAGATATAAAAAGTTAGACGGTTAACACGCTCTCTGTCAATGGAGGTTACACATCAAGATATCTAAGCAAAGAATCATAACGATCCTGAAGGTCATCAAACAAATCCTCTTCCGAAAAAGAAGCTTTTACAACATAATTGTACCGGTTGAAGGTTTGAAGAATAGGGGTGATATCTCTTTTATTAATTTTTAGTGTTACTTCCATTTTTGTAGAGTCAACATGAGGGGTTAAATACAAACTGAGGATTTTGGCATCATTCGACTCAACAATCTGCGCAATTTGTGTAAGAATATAATCATTAATATTAATTTCAAGAATGATAATACCTCCCGGATTAAAGATAGCAGTAAGTTTTGAGAATTTATAAACCAATTGATCCAATGTTATCACCCCAACATAGTGGTTTTTATCATCAACGACAGGGAGCAGCGTTAATTTCATGGAACCAAACAGTTTGATTACATCATAAACATGTTGAAATTGGTTAACAGCAGCACGAACAAAAACTGACGACAGGCCCCCAATGGACTTATCCTGGTCAGATAAGTTATAAATCTCCGTTTCAGAAATTAATCCTAACAATTCTGTATCATCGACTACCGGCAAATGAGATACTTTGTATTCATCCATCCAAAGCAAAGCTGTTGTCCCGGAATCAGTAATCTTGAGAGGGTGAAAAGTTTCGTTAATCAGTTCTTTAGCAATCATCGAAGCAACCTTAAAAAAAATGAAAATCAATAATTGTTATCAATAAATGCAAAGATGCAAAAATATTTTATGGATGATAAAATTATTGATCATTAATACCCAATGGATGATAATCTTTTTCATTATTTTACCTCACCCCAACCCTCTCCAAAATGGAGAGGGAGAAATTGGAACCCCGAGGCAAAGCCTCGAGGAATTATTTGATTAAAAAACAAAACAAAAAGTATATTTGCATAAGAAACGTTATGTCGGTTTAAATTTATGGAGGGTTTATGACTAGATTAAGTGTAAATATCAACAAAATTGCCACCTTGCGAAATGCCAGGGGTGGTAATGTACCAGATGTTTTGAAGGCTGCCGTAGACTGTCAGCGTTTTGGTGTCCAGGGAATAACAGTCCACCCACGTCCTGATGAAAGGCACATAAGGTACCAGGATGTCAGGGATTTACGTCCATTGGTTAAAACCGAATTTAATATTGAAGGGTATCCTTCGGAAGCCTTTATGGATCTTGTACTGAAAGTGGTGCCGGAACAAGTAACGTTGGTTCCCGACCCACCAGATGTTTTGACATCTAATGCAGGTTGGGATACCCTTAAAAACGGGCCCTTTTTGAAGGGAATTATCCAAACATTTAAAAACGCCGGGATCAGGACATCTATCTTCATCGACCCTGATCCACTAATGATAGAACATGCAGTAGATTGTGGCACTGACCGTGTTGAATTATACACGGAATCCTATGCTATGCAATATCACAAAAACCGTGAACAGGCTATCAGGCCTTTTGTTTTGGCAGCCAATACAGCCAGGGAGGCTGGACTTGGAGTGAATGCCGGACATGACCTTGATCTGAATAACCTGAAGTACTTTGCTACTCATATTCCCGGTTTGCTTGAAGTTTCCATTGGACATGCACTCATTGCTGAAGCCCTTTACCTAGGCCTGGAAAATGTTATACAAATGTATCTTAGGGAGCTTTCCCAATTCCCCGGAGCAAATCAATAGTTTGCGCATAATTGAGATAAGAACTTAAGTTTAATGATATTCTCCTTTTCTTATGAAATTATGTTACAGGAGGTTTGGATCAGGTGATCCGGTAATTATTTTACATGGTGTTTTTGGCATATCCGATAACTGGGTAACAATCGGAAAACGGCTGGCTGAAAAATTTGTGATTATTGATATCTCCACCAGAGGATACGTACCAAGACAAATGCATATTGAGATTATTCACGCTATGCAATCCGTTGATTTTGATAAGATAACGAAGCGTTCGGAGGTCGAAACCGAATTAGCACCGATCAAAAGTAGCCGGTTACGGCAATTTATTCTTAAAAACCTATACCGGGTTAACGATCGCCGGTTCGGGTGGCGCATTAACATGGAAGCAATTTCTGAAAACCTCGAACTTATTTCAGAGGGCATTGAAACCGACAAGGAGTATGATCATCCTACGCTGTTTATTAAGGGTGGGGCGTCAGATTATATTCAAGAGGGTGATTTGGATATTATTCTCAACATCTTTCCACAGGCAACTGTTAAAACTATTGATGGAGCGACACATTGGCTTCACGCCGATAAACCGGATGACTTATGCCTTCTTCTCAGTGATTTCCTGCAAAAGGATTGCGCTTATTAATAGAAGGAGCCTTAGTGATTAAAAACGACGAACATTCAAGCTTGAAACCGCAGCGTCGATCGAAATATATATTTTATTTTCACTCATTTCGAAATTTTCTGTACGGTATGTTTGATTATCCTTCTTTTCAAATCCTTTAAGGGTTTTTGATGAAAGGAGTGTGCTTATTTTCACTTCACAACCCGACTTTTCAGGTACTTTGATAGTAATTGAGGATGCACCTGTATCAATATCAACATTTGTTTCATTGTGCCTGTCGCCAAGTTTCAAAGTTATAGCTGCTGCCCCCCCCTGAATCTTGATATCATGGATTTTAAATTCGCTTAGGTCCAGGTCAAATTTAGCAGCACCAATATCCAGGTTTAAATCCCAAACGGGCATTCGATTTAATTTAATATCAACTTTATCGCCTCTATCTTTAAATCGAACATGCGATTTCTGAAGATTAAGATGAATAATCCTTTTATCATCTATGTCTTTTGAAGTCATACTATAACGAACCAGGGTGCCTGTTTTTTCAAATTCAATCAATTCATTCGTCCATTCAGCCAATTTAAAATCGCCAGCCACAGCATCAAGATGTAATTCTGCCTCCTTAATATTAGATTCAAACGACTCACTGAACGTTTGGTTTACATTCTTATCATATTTATAATCAATGTCATCGTCAAAGTCATAATTACGGCTGTCATCCTTCTTATCATCATCGTCCCAATAATAATGATGGAAAAAAGGACGACTTGATGATCTCAGGCCCAAATACCGATGATGATCCATCTGTGTAAAAATCAACACACCAATCGCAACAGTTGCTAACGCCAGGAGGAACTTAACAGAACTCTTTATCGGGATGAGTGAAATGCCCCACAAAACCAGGAACAAAGGCCATAACCTAAAAACAGCAGACCAATGGAAGTAAATCACTCCGAAATTCTTCATGACAAAAAGCGCTCCCAGAAGAATCAGGATAACGCCCCAAAACATTTTTCTATAATTCATTTTATTGGTTTTTAGGATTACTAAATGAATTCTTTAAAATTAATATACCGGCAACAATCAGAATGATTGGCCAAAGGTCGCCAAAATTAAGTCTGGGGAAAAATTTCTCAATCAGAAACAGAACTCCGAGGGTAATTAAGATAATCCCTCCGATAAGGCTACCTTTCCCATGATCTTTTTTTTCACCTGCTGAAGGCTGGTTTTCAACATTTACATTTTCTTTTTCCATTGTTTTATCTGTATTAAATGAATAATCAGGTTTTTCAGGAATAAATATCCAAAGAAGCAGGTAAACAATTAATCCACCACCTCCAACACAAGCCATAACAACAAAAACAATCCTTATTATGAGGGGGTCAACATTCAGATATTCCCCAAAACCACCGGCAACACCACCAATAACCCTGTTGGTGAAGCTCCTGTATAACCGAGATTCCTCCATATGTAATTTTCTTATTTGACGTAAATATACAAAAAAAGTTACAGAATAGTCATTGATGAGTACATTTTAACCTGAAAGTTTACTCTGCCTGGCAAAAACTCTTTTAGAAACAAGTATACCCACTTCATACAATCCGAGTAGTGGTATTGCTACCATTATCTGGCTAAAAACATCAGCAGGAGTAATAATAGCTGAAAGGATCAAAACAATAACCAGTGCATATTTTCTGTTTTTTTTCAAAAATGAAGGTGTGACAATACCAATTTTGGTTAGAAAGAATATGAAAACGGGCAGTTCGAAAACAGCACCCACACCGAACGAAAGTGTAACCACAGTACCAATATAGGAGCGCAATGCAATTTTGTTCAAAACATCTTCACTCACCTGATACGTTCCCAAAAAATTTAACGTTAATGGAACAATTAAGAAATAACTAAACAAAACACCAATAAAAAACAGAAGGGACATTATAGCAACAGTACCTCCCGAATATTTCTTCTCGCTACTTTTTAGGGCAGGGGTCACAAAACGCCATATTTCCCAAAGGATATAAGGTGTAGCAAATATCAACCCAGCAACTATTGAAATGTACATGTGTGTCATGAACTGTCCCGACATTGTTATATTGATTATATTGAGGTCCAGCGAATCAATGCACAAGCCCTTGACAGAAATAAATTCGGCCAGCTTACATAATAATTGATTTGTGATAAATTCTGAATCTTTTGGGGCCAGTATAATATTATCGAAAATAATCCTACGGTTAAGAAAAGCAACCACTGCAAAGACGAGGACAGCGAGGAATGAACGCACGATATGCCAACGGAGTTCTTCCAGGTGCTCCCAGAAAGACATTTCTTTTTCCTGAAAAGTATTATTCCCTTTTTTCTTACTTGAAATTTCTTCTGACATTCATCTTAAACTTGCTGATCAAAGAAAGTTCAAAATTACAAAAAAAGAACTGTCTTATAACCTTTGTGTTTCAGGGATTAGAAATAGCCTTACCACGAAAAGAACCAGGTGACTAATATCAAATACCTTGCAGCAAGCTGCGGGGAATTTTACCCCATAAACACTAGGTAAAAATTATATGTGATCCCTCTCCCCCGGCTTTTTCGTAAAATTCGCCAACTGTGATGATTCCTTTTACGTGCTCGGTAAGATCTTCCATTTTCACTTTAAACATATCAGCAGCCATTTTACAAGCCCAAAGATTGCCACCTCCGGCAACAAATAGCTCAATGAACTCATCAATTGGCGGAACATCGAGTTTCTCCATTTCTTTCTTCATCATAACAGAAGCAAACGCTTCCATTCCCGGTATCACACCAAGCAAGGTTGGCATTGGAATTCCGCCGGGCAATCGCATGGCAGGATTTCCAACAGTT
>CBDUSM010000034.1:0-8517 GCA_965369825.1 uncultured Bacteroidales bacterium | reverse complement strand
GGGACCGCAGTTTATCGGGATTTGTCGGCGTATTGTAAAAAAAAAGGTTTAATTATAGCTTCGAAGCAGTAGTCCCTTTCTTATGGCTATGTCTTATCAAGTAGCTGCATATCTTTTATGTTAAGCTGGAGTGTGACATTCCCATTCCACTCATTTTCTTCAATATGATAGCAAATATTAAAAGGAAAGTCTTCATCGATAAAACTTATAAAATCCCCCTGTTGAAAGGCAATTGCCGGATAGAAAAAACTCCTTATCTGTGGTTGGGCTACTGTTAATTTTAGATGGTTTTTCCCTACTACCCTCCCATACCCGGTATCAGCAACACCAACTGTAAGGAAAACCGGTTTCATATTGCCCGGACCGAATGGGGCAAACTGCCTTAAAATCCGATAAAACTTCGGAGTAATTTCATTCAAATTTATTTTCAGATCGATTTCAATCTCCGGCGTTAACAACTCCTCAGAAATAGTTGACATCACATATTCATCAAACCTGATCATGAATTTTTCAAGGTTTTCTTCTTTGAGTGATAGTCCTGCAGCATATTTATGTCCTCCAAAATGCTCTAACAGGTCACTACAGGCGTCAATAGCATCATAAATATCATAATCTTTAACCGATCGGGCTGATCCGGTAATTAAACCATTGGCTTTTGTTAAAACAATAGTAGGCCTGTAATATGTTTCCGTTAACCTGGAAGCAACAATACCAACAACCCCCTGATGCCAGGATGGGTCGTACACCACGGTAGTTGTTTTCTTGATCAGTTTTTCATCGTTAGCAATAAACTCAAGTGCCTGTTGAGTGGCCAGAGCATCAAGGTGTCTTCTTTCGGTATTAAACAGGTCGATCTGATCGGCTAATTCTGTGGCATACGACATATTATCGCTGATCAATAATTGAACGGAATTTCTTCCACTTTCGATTCTTCCGGCAGCGTTGATTCTTGGACCAATTAAAAAAACAAGATCAGTAATACTTAGTTCCCGGGTAAAGAAAAAATCAGTTGGGTTATCAGAATCAACATTTCGAACAACATTGCTATGTTTTAAAATAGCTTCAAAGGCAGGCCTGGGTTCTGAATTTATTAATTTCAGCCCATGGTACGCTAATGTCCTGTTTTCGCCTGTAATTGGAACAATGTCAGCCGCAATGCTAACCACAACAAAATCGAGATATTTTTCCAGGTTTTCAACGGGGAGGTTTTTTTTAACAGAATATGCCTGAATCAGTTTAAATCCCACACCACATCCCGATAATTCTTTAAACGGGTAATTGCAATCATCTCGTTTGGGATCTAAAACTGCACTGGCAAGAGGCAAATTATCGCCTGGACGATGATGGTCGCAAATGATGAAATCAACATTATGTGTCTTTGCATAAGCGACTTTCTTAACAGCTTTAATCCCACAATCGAGGGCAATAATCAGTTTAAAGTTGTTCTGACTAGCATAATCTATACCTTGATAAGAGATTCCATAACCCTCTGAATAGCGATCAGGGATATAAAAATCAATTTGTGAACTGAACTGCTTTAAAAAAGTATAAACCAGTGAAACAGCAGTTGTGCCATCCACGTCATAATCACCATAGATAAGGATTTTTTCATTGTTATTTATTGCATGCTCAATGCGGTCAACGGCTTTGTCCATATCCTTCATCAAAAACGGATCATGGAGAGAATTAATATCCGGCCTGAAAAATGCTCTTGCTTCATCAAAATTATAGATACCACGTTGAACGAGCATATTTGCAATATTATTATCCACCCCAAGCCTTTCAGCCAGATGGTTAACCCTTTCATAATCACCAGGTTTCTTTAACACCCACCGTTTTTTCATGGTTCGGTTTTTTGTCTCCGTAAACTTACTGATTAATTTTTATATCCAAAAAGAAATCAACATATTTTCAACATTTTTATTTCTTCCCCCTCAACTTAGGGACTGTTTGAAAATTATCCTTTGCGGTTATTAATCGGAAAAAAACGAATTTGTTACCCTTTTTTGTTCAAAAGGTGGATCGCATGGCTTTTACAGGATCAAGTTTTGCTGCTGAATAGGCGGGAATAAATCCAAAAACCAAACCAATAGACCCGGAAACAAACAGGGCAATGAGAACATTTTCATTGGTTAAGATCAAATCCATACCAATAGCATTTTCCGCAAGTAATGCCCCTGTAAACACCAGGATCAACCCTATAACACCCCCAAAGAGCGAAAGGAAAACCGATTCAAAAACGAATTGTAAAAGAATGAAATAATTTTTTGCGCCAAGTGATTTTTGTATACCAATCTGACCGGTCCGTTCCTTCACAGAAACAAACATGATATTGGCAATACCAAAACCGCCAACCAACAATGAAAAACCGCCAATGATCCATCCAACCATTGATATCACGCTAAATATTTCTTCAATAAAGGAAGTCAACATGCTGATTTCGTTTATATCAAAACTATTTTCTGACGAAGGTTTTAGCTTTCGAATCGAACGCATAATTCCGGTCAGTTCGTCTTTTAATGCATCGACCGAAACATCAGGTAGTGCTTTAACCATGATTGTCATATTAACTTTTCTGACATCAACCATGGTTCTGGCCAGCTGGACAGGAATCAACACAACATCATCGTGTGAGTTGCCAAATCCATCAGATCCTTCTTTTTTAATAATTCCAATCACCTCCAGCTTCCTGCCCATCACGTTGATTTTTCGCCCAATTGGGTCAAACCCCTGAAACAGGTTTTCAGCTATATCATGTCCGATAATAGCTATAGGGTTACCCGCATGCGACTCAAGTGTTGTAAAGTACCGGCCATCACTTATTTCAAAATAGATAACCTTATCATAATCATGGGAAGCGGCTTGTACCGAAGCATTTTCAATATGATTGCTCTCAAATTTAACTGTCTTTCTTAACGAGAACATAATAGCTGCCGCTTCAGTAGTCGAACTCCTGCGCTGTATCTCTTTCAATTCGTTGACCGAAGGTTGTGGGCGGTTATAATATTTCCACCAGGGGGTATTAGCCGTGCCTATTAATGGCCATTTGGTAACAAATACTATATCATCTCCCAATGATTCAAGGCTGTTCTTTAGAGACAGCTCCATTGAATCGAAAACAGTAAAAACTGAAATAATTGAAAATATTCCGATGGTTATGCCCAGCAATGAAAGAATTGTTCGAACTTTATTAACAATAATGGCATTGATAGCAAACAAAAAACTCTCGATGACCAGCTTAATAAACAGCATGAAATATGTACTAAATTTATCCTTTTCGTTAGATCATGTAAAACTACAACAAAAACTGAAAAAAAATAATGTAGCTTCATTGTTTCTTGAATTGATTTTTAATAAAATTGCAAAATATAATTGCTAACGGGTAACAACTTCATTGATAATCAAAACAAACACTTAACTAAAACTTATACCTATGACCGATGATAAAAAAATTAAACATGCACTTATTTCGGTTTACTATAAGGATGGACTTGATGCAGTAGCAAAAACCCTGAATGAACTGGGTATTCAAATCTATTCAACCGGAGGTACTCAGCAATACATAAATGACCTTGGGATAGAAGTAACTGCAGTTGAATCAATTACCGGGTATCCGTCTATTCTCGGAGGACGTGTAAAAACACTGCATCCAAAAATTTTTGGAGGAATATTAAATCGCAGAGAACATGCTAAGGATCAACAAGATATGCTTAACTATGAAATTCCTGGCATCGATTTAGTCATTGTTGACCTTTATCCATTTGAAGAAACGGTAGCCTCTACAAATGATGAAAGTGAAATCATAGAAAAAATTGACATCGGGGGGATATCACTGATTCGTGCGGCTGCAAAAAACTTCAACGATGTTTTAATCGTTCCTTCCTCTGGTTTGTATGGAACTTTATTAGATCTCCTTAAAGAAAAAAAGGGGGTTACTTCATTATCGGATCGGAAATATTTTGCAACCCGGGCTTTTAATATTTCGTCTCATTACGATACCATGATCTTTCACCATTTTAATAAAGAGAATGAAACTAATATTTTCAAAAAGAGTATAATAGCTTCGACCCCTCTTCGCTACGGTGAGAATCCGCATCAAGAGGGACTGTTTTATGGAAAGCTGGAAGATGTTTTTAAACAGCTTCATGGAAAAGCTATTTCGTATAATAACATAGGCGACCTGGATGCTGCCATTAACCTAATCGAAGAATTTGATGAGGTTACTTTTGCTATTTTAAAGCATAACAATGCTTGTGGGATTGCCAGCCGGCCACAGTTACTTGATGCATGGAAGGATGCGTTGGCTGGTGATCCGGTTTCAGCTTTTGGTGGGGTTTTGATTACCAATGATATTGTTGATCTGGTTACGGCTAATGAGATCAATAAACTGTTTTTCGAGATAATACTGGCACCGGGTTATGAAAAAAACGCCCTTGACCTGCTCAAGAGTAAAAAAAACAGGATTATCTTGCAGAAAAACGCTTATGTTTTTCAAGCAAAACAGTTTAAATCTGTACTTAATGGGGTAATGGAACAATCAAAAGATATGAAAACGGAGGGAGTTAAAGATTTAAAAGTAGTGACAACTGTTGCCACGTCAGAAAAAGAAAATGATGACCTGATTTTTGCCAATAAAATCGTGAAACATACAAAATCAAACGCTATTGTTCTGGTAAAAAACAAACAACTAATTGCCAGTGGAGTGGGGCAAACTTCCAGGGTTGATGCCTTGAAACAGGCTATAACAAAAGCCACATTATTTGGTTTCGATCTCAAGGGAGCTGTAATGGCTTCCGATGCTTTTTTCCCGTTTGCCGACTCAATTGAGATTGCTTATAATGCAGGCATCACAGCCGTTATTCAGCCAGGAGGATCGATAAGAGACCAGGAATCAATCGACTATGCTAATAAACAACACATAGCAATGATTTTTACAGGAATCAGACATTTTAAACATTAATTACTTAATAATACACCAGATTAACGATCTTTGCATCATAATATTAATCAATCAACCCTGATAAAAGGGTAGATATTATTTTTATTGAATATGGGATTATTTTCTTTTCTAACCAAAGAAATAGCCATTGACCTGGGAACAGCTAATACTATTATTATTTATAACGACAAAGTAGTAGTTGATGAGCCCTCCATTGTTGCTATTGAAAGAAACACAGGTAAGATCATTGCCGTTGGGAAAAAAGCCTTGATGATGCATGGCAAAACACATGAAAACATTAAAACCATCAAGCCTCTTCGCGACGGTGTTATTGCTGATTTCCAGGCTACAGAATTTATGATCCGTGAGTTGATAAAAATGGTTGGTATTAAAACAACCCTATTCCCGCCGGCGTTAAAGATGGTTGTTTGTATACCTTCTGGTATTACAGAAGTGGAAGAGAGGGCCGTTAAAGACTCAGCTGAGCAGGCCGGGGCAAAAGAGGTACGTCTCATTCATGAACCGATGGCTGCGGCAATAGGTATTGGTATTGATGTACTGGAACCAACAGGTAACATGGTTATCGACATTGGAGGCGGCACAACAGAAATAGCGGTTATTGCCCTGGGTGGTATCGTTAATAATAAATCGATAAGAATTGCCGGAAATGATCTGATTCTTGACATCCAGGAATACATGCGAAAACAACATAACATTAATATTGGGGAGCGTTCGGCAGAAAGAATTAAAATTGAAGTCGGAGCTGCCATGACCGAAATTGACAACCCACCCGAAGATTATGCTGTTCACGGCAGGGATATGCTAACAGGAATTCCGAAAGAAATAACCGTTAATTACGCAGAAATAGCACAATGTCTCGATAAAACACTATCCAAAATCGAAGCTGCTGTCCTAAACGCCCTGGAGAGGACACCACCGGAGCTGTCAGCAGACATTTTCAGAAAAGGTATATATCTTGCCGGTGGAGGGTCGTTGCTCAGGGGATTTGATAAACGGTTACAGCTAAAAACAAAGTTACCAATACATATTGCAGATGATCCACTTAGAGCCGTAGCTCGTGGAACCGGGATTGCCCTTAAGAACTTCCATAAATTCCCGTTCCTGATCAAATAGGTCCGCTTTATGAGAACTCTTTTCGTTTTTCTATGGAAGCATTATTTTCTTCTTTTGTTCCTTATACTGGAAATCATTTCCTTTATATTTATCATTAATCATTCTTACTACCAGCGAGCAACCATCATTAGTTCTGCAAACGGAATAACCGGGTATGTATATAACACAGCTAACTCAATCACCGGTTATTTCGGGCTAAAAAGGGCTAATGAGGAATTGTCAGAAGAAAATGCAAGACTTCGATCGCTCGAATCAATTGTTTTGCTCACTCCCGACACTATTCAACACGACAGAGCCGACAGCATACACCAACAACTATACCACTACTTTTCTGCTAAAGTTATTAGTAATTCTACATCAAAAAGAAACAATTACCTTTTACTGAACAAGGGCCTGAGCCAGGGAGTTGGTAAAGACATGGGTGTTATCACACCCAAAGGGGTGATAGGAATCGTAAAAGATGTCTCTTTGAATTTTTCCTCCGTCCTTTCCGTTTTGCATAAGCAAGCACGAGTCAGTGCTAAACTTAAGAAAAATAATCAGCTTGGTACCCTGATATGGCAAGGAACAAATTACAGTGTTGGAACACTGAAAGACATTCCGACTCACATACAATTGAATGTTGGTGATACTATAATCACCAGTGGTTTTTCACACATCTTTCCTGAAGGAATACCCATTGGGAGTATCAATGAATATTATATTGAAAAAGGCGATAATTTTTACACTATAAAACTGGATTTCTTTGTTGATTTTAATAACCTTTCATATGTGATGGTGGTCGATAATCTGATGAAAAAAGAACAAGAATCGCTTGCCAAAAAGTCAATGATCGATTAATGCAGATAAAATTACTATGCTAAGCAAAAATATATTGCGCTTCATTATATTGTTATTGGTACAGGTACTTGTTCTGAACCATATTCACTTCAGTGGATATATAAATCCTTACCTGTATGTATTATTCATCCTTTTATTACCTTTTCAAACCCCTAATTGGTTATTACTGGTGGCTTCTTTTTTAATGGGGCTGAGTGTTGATCTGTTTTCAAATACACCTGGCATGAATGCAGCAGCATCAGTATTCATGGCCTATATCAGGCCGGGGGTGATCAGGTTGCTTGAATCCGGGAAAAACTATGAAGTAGGGATGTCGCCAGGCATCCGTGATTTAGGTTTCCGGTGGTTTTTTTCTTATTCACTGATGCTTATATTGGCACATCATTTTGTGCTTTTTTACCTGGAAATTTTTCGAATGTCAGAATTCTTTACAACATTTTCCAGGGTTGTTTTAAGTGTAATATTTACCATGATCCTGGTCATAATAACTCAATACCTCTTCCATACCAGAAAAAAATGACCATTACAACACTTTCTCCCAGCCAATTTTTTTCATATTACGGTAAATAAAAAGAAGACAAAATATTCCGGCAGCGAAATAGAGAAAAGCCGAGGTATGTTCTCTGAAAATAAGTTGACCGATGCCAAAAAGCGTAAACATAACCATGCCACTCCCTGCTATCCAGTTAAAAAACAGATACCGATACCCTTTATCAGGTTCAACATCAGGCAATGTTAAAGCTATCTTTTTCCACCCCGGGCCGCCCGGATGCACCGTCTTGTAAAACTGCCGAAGCTTTTCGTTGTCAGTGGGCCTGGTCAGGAAAGTTACCGTTAACCAAACAACCGTCGACCACGCAACAATGATAAGCAGGGTCACTTCAAAACTAACACCATAGTACCAAAGAAACGGATAAACTACATAAGGGGCCAGCATGGCCGCTATCTCCGACCAGGCATTGATCCTCCACCAGTACCACCTAAAAATAAGGACCAATCCAATACCTCCGCTGCAAACCAAAACAAATTTCCAGGCGTCGCTTATCTTGTCAAATTGAGTAGTGACAATTAACGATAAAAACAGAAGTAGAAAGGTGGTAATCCTCGCAACTTTTACATAAAAACGTTCATCTCCATCCGGTTTAACAAAAGGCCTGAACAAGTCGTTTATGATATAAGATGTCCCCCATACTGTTTGTGAAGCAATGGTCGACATATAAGCAGCGAGGAATGCTGCCATCAGTAAACCAAGCAGGCCTGAGGGCATTAAGTCGCGAATGACCATAACATAGGTAGCACCTTTATCCGGTTCATGGGGATACAATACCAGCGCTACCAGGGCAACAATAATCCAGGGCCATGGACGAAGCGCAAAGTGTGCTATCTGGAACCACAATGTGGCCAACAGGGAATGTTTTTCGTTTTTTGCCGACATCATCCGCTGTGCAACATACCCCCCGCCTCCCGGTTCAGCACCAGGATACCAGCTTGCCCACCATTGAACACCGAGATAGGCGACAAATGCTGTAACACTTAAGCGTAAAACTCCTGAAACAGTGCCTCCAACATCACTTTTTCCAATGTTAGGTGTATATTTAAAGATC
>CBDUSM010000033.1:0-8760 GCA_965369825.1 uncultured Bacteroidales bacterium | reverse complement strand
ATTTATGTCACCCCTACCGGGGTTTATTGTTACTTTCTTATTCCCTTTCCCTACCGACATCAGGCTCCTCCGGAGCCAAAACCCCATTTCGCATATCGTTATTCGTTATTCGGATATCGGATATCATACAACAAATCATATATCAGATATCATTTATCATTTATCTGATAGGTAAGCTTCCCCGAACTTCGGCCATTTAGAATTGGAGATAATAAATTATTTTGACCTCTATTTTTTTGGCTTTATGCAAAAAAAGACATTACTAAACTTTGATATTTGTACTAAAAAATGTATTTTTGGGACAAATTAGTAAGATATGGGACAAAATGCACCACATTACAAACTTGACAAACTTCCTCCC
Organism: uncultured Bacteroidales bacterium; assembly: GCA_965369825.1. Lineage (GTDB taxonomy): Bacteria > Bacteroidota > Bacteroidia > Bacteroidales > JAGONC01 > JAGLWB01. The sequence goes on along the minus strand of CBDUSM010000033.1, from coordinate 8,399 downwards.
TTGAGAGAAAAAGTGGAAACCATCAATATATTAAGACAAACAAATAAATCAACTGCAGCATTGGCAGAATTAAAAGGGATTGCGAAAACTATTCCCAACCAGGCAATGTTGATAAATGCAATTGTTATTCAAGAGGCTAAAGACAGTTCCGAGATCGAAAATATCATTACAACCCAAGACGAGCTTTATAAAGCTTTAACTGTAAATAAAGCAAAGATTTCAGCCGAGACAAAAGAAGTTGTGAATTATAGGAAAGCAATTTTTTACGGATTTGGTTTTGTAAAGGAGAAAGGATTTTTAAAGGTAAATGACATTGTGAGTATTCAACAAGAATTAGTTGACAATACGGCTGGAATTAGAAGTACTCCTGGAACAGTCTTGAAAAACGATAAAACTGGTAAGGTTGTTTATACTCCTCCACAGGATAAAGCAGAGATACTTGACCTCCTATCCGACTTTATAAATCACTTCAACCAAAATGATGAAGAATTATCACCATTGATAAATTTGGCGATACTTCATTATCAATTTGAAAGTATTCACCCATTTTATGATGGCAATGGTAGAACAGGAAGGATTTTGAATATTCTGTACCTGATTCTTAATGATTTGATTGATGTTCCAATTTTATATTTAAGTTCATACATAATTAAAAATAAGCCTGAGTATTATAGATTACTGAATCAAACGAACAGGACTGGAAATTGGGAAGATTGGATAATGTTTATGCTTAAAGCGGTTGAGGATACTTCAAGAAATACACTTGAAAAGATATCGAATATAAAAAATCAATTAGACAAAACAATTGTAAAAGTACAGGTTGCATCTCCAAAGATTTATAAAAAGGAATTAGTTGAACTATTATTTGAGCAACCTTATTCAAAGATTGAATTTGTCGTTAACAAACTTAATGTTGAGAGGAAAGCAGCATCCAGATACCTCAGAGAATTGGAAAGAATAGGAATTGTTGAATCTCAAAAGGTTGGACGAGAAACTTTATACATAAACAAAGATTTGATTGAGATTTTGAAACAATAATGCACTGTTCGCGATTTAATGCAACAATGGTTTAATGCTATAATGATTTATGAAGTGTTCTCAGATCAACAGTCCTCTGTTCCTCTGTTCATTGTTCATCATTCACTTCGCATATCGTTAATCGTTCCGCCTCAGGCGGATCGTAAATCATGTCCGGTTACTAATGTTTAATTAGCTCAAAATCCTCCTGAAAATCAGCCGTTCTTATTCTGCCAAGATATATTCCGGGGCTTACGGCTTGTCCGTTAGTCTCTTTACCATCCCATTTAATCTGATTACCATTTTGTAAACTGTTCATTGTGGCCGTATAAACCTGGCGGCCATTAATATCCCATATTTCAATTGTTAATCCTTCATTTGATTCAATATCTAATTCAATTAAAACCGAGTTATTAAAAGGGTTGGGATATATCCTGATATCATTCATTTGATTACTCTCTGAAAAACCTACTGTATTTAATCCATATCCGGATAAACTGACCAAAACAACATTGGCTTCAGGATCGTTTGACTCAATCTGTAACGTACCGGTATAATCGCCTTCCACTAATGGGGCGAATGTAACCTCTACATTTTCGCTCTCTCCCGGTTCAATAGTCGCCGATTGTATATCAACTGTAAAAACATCATTATCACACTCAATATTTGAAACCTCTAATGTTGCATCACCATTATTTTCAATTACAACAGTTTCGTTAGCTGTATAGCCGAGTGCTACTGTATCGAAATCTATCTCTGCCGGGGTAACATTAATCGCCGGAAGTGGTTGATAGCCATATCCCTGGACCATAACATCGGTTTGTTCATTGTCAGGGTCGTTACTTAATATCTGGATTTCTCCTTCATACGCCATCATTTCAAGAGGATTAAATGTTACAATAACTTTACTTGAATCTCCCGGTTCAAGTGTTAACGATTGTGTGTCGACAGTAAAGGCCTCCACAGTGCTTGCAATAGAAGAAATTTCAAGGGTTAACAAACCGGCATTTAGGATTGTGAGGGTATCGGTGGTGATCTCTCCAACATTGGTAGTATCAAATGTTATTTCCATAGGATCGACCACAATAATAGGCTTAGCAATATATCCTGTTCCGGAAACAGGGACGTCAACCTGCTCATTTTCAGGATCATCGCTAAATACTTGAAGTGTTCCTTCGAAGAACCCCTCATCGGTTGGAGAGAAAGTAGCTGCTACTACCATAAGTTCCCCCGGTTCCACGGTGAAGTTTGTGGGAGAAGCAGTAAAAATGGGAGCGTTGGTTGAAATAATATCAGATACGGTTAATGGACCGTACCCAACATTTTTCACCAGCAGCATTTCATTGTCTGAGGTGCCGACTTCAAGTGAGTCCCACACAATTTCAGCAGGAATCACTTCAATAGCTGGTATGGGAAGTACTCCCTCTCCGGTTACCGGGACCTGAACAACGGGTTCATCCGGATCATCGGATTCAATAATTATGTTTGCAGTATAAATAGCAGCTTCCGGTGGAGAAAATGTAACGGTTACGATTTCACTTTCTCCCGGGGATACATATAATGAAGAAGGATCAACGGTAAATTCCGGCTGTGAAGAGTAAATATCCGAAACAACAAGCAGCTCATCGCCATTGTTTGATATTGTCAGCTCTTCTTCCGAGCTACCCCCAAACGGTGTATTCGGCATGACAAGCTCATCGGGTGTCACTTCTATATCAGGAAACGCAGGAAACCCCGCTTTTCTCAGAATCACCCCTCCCGAGGAGCTTACAAACCCTGTATAATTATTTGTAAAAATAATTCTATAAAAAGCCTTATTGGGACCTCCGTTGTAATCTGAGATAAATGTATTACCACCGTCTGTAGATTTAAAAATTAATTCAGGTGTTCCGCAGGTGTATGCGGTATCCTGATCCCAGAGAAATGGTGTATGAAGCAGATAATCACCAATATTTTGAACCGACCAGTTCAATCCACCATCATAGGTTTTTAGAACAAGGCCCGGATCGCCGGTGGCCATTCCATAATTGGCATCATAGAAATAGACTCCAAGAAGGATATGGTTGGGATTGCCCGATGAATGAACTTCTGTCCAGGAGGATCCACCATTTGTTGAACGCCAGATAGTTCTTTCACCTCCCACACCTAAAACAATATTCTGACTGGCATAAGCTATCATATTTGCACTGGTGCTTGCCCCTGTGGCCAGGGTCCATGATTCTCCTCCATCATCAGTAACATACATTGCCCCTTGCGTAGAGGTAATTCCATGATCCTCATCCCAGAATTCAACATCAGTTAAATAAAAGATCCCTGATGCAACAGTTAGTTCAGACCATGTATCTCCTCCATCGGTCGTTTTTATCATATAGCCACCCCATCCGGCAGCATATCCGGTTTCCAGGTCTAAAAAGCAACTGCCTTCCAGGCCGGGGATGCCGTTATTTGTTAACTGATCCCAGGTATCTCCTCCATCAGTGGTTTTTAATACAATACCATCTCCATTATAGGTAGAATTCATCCCCACAGCATATCCAATCTGACTTTGCCCCAATGGAAACTGTACATCAGTGAGTATGAAATTATGGCCTGTTTCTATCCATTCCCAGTCCTGGGCTTGCGTAAGGCCAGATGTTAATACAATTGCTGTTATATAAATCAATACTTTTTTGAGCATAGCATTAGTCTTTAATGGTTAATAATCAGTTCCGCAAAGGTAATAAAGTCTCATCACTCAATTTTTACTCATTTTTCATTTATCTTTGAATATTCATTTTTCAGGGAATTGTATAAAAACTCAGATTAAACAGAGAGAAAATGCAAAAAGCCATATTAGTAATTGTCTTCTTAATAACCGGGTTCCATTTATCTGCACAATGCATTAACGACCTATCCTTTGGGACAGATACTACATTTGAGGTAATGACATGGAACATTCAATGGTTTCCAAAAAACGGGCAAATTACTGTCGATTATGTATCTGAAATAATTCAGACCCTGGATATTGACCTGATTGCCTTGCAGGAAATCGATGTTAAACCGTATTTTGTGGAAATGGTGGAAAATCTCGATGGATGGGATGGGTATTATGTTGATAGCGAATATTCGGGACTAGCTTATATATACAAAAGTGATGAAGTGGAGATTTTAGATATTTTTGAGATATATACAACCTTATGGCGTGAATTTCCAAGAGCTCCATTGGTGATGGAAATGAATTACAAAAATGAGCACATGATTATTATCAATAATCATTTAAAATGTTGCGGCGATGAGATTCTTAACCTTAACGACCCATGGGACGAAGAGACGAGGCGGTTCGATGCCTGTAACTTGCTGGAACAGTATATTAATTCCAATTATCCGAATGACAGGGTAATAATGTTGGGAGATCTCAATGATATACTGATTGACAACCCGGCAAATAATGTATTTATGGCATTTTTTGATGATGTCGAAAGCTATCTGTTTGCTGATATGGACATTGCAGAGGGAAGCAGTACAGGATGGTCTTATCCGGGGTGGCCTTCCCATATTGATCACATATTGATAACGAATGAACTATTTGACGAATTCGAAGATGATAACTCCGACATCCGGACCATTAAAATTGATGAGTATCTTGCTGGTGGTCTGTACCAATATGATGAAAATATTTCCGACCACCGCCCTGTTGCCTTGAAATTTATTGGTTCGGGAAACGCCGGTTTCAATGATGCTTCTTTTCACAAAATTAATCTGCGCAATTATCCCAATCCCTTTAAAAATATTACCACAATATCATTCGATCCTCTCCTGGAAAACACTGAAATTAAAATCTATACTATGAATGGGCAGAAGGTTTAATGTTTTTCTGTTTTCAAAGATCAATCTTCCATAGTTTGGAATGCAGAAGGTTTTCCCGAAGGTATTTTTTATGCCAAACTCATTGTCGATAAAAAGGTAAAGTCCGTTACTAAAATGGTGTTAATAAAATAAAAAAAAATATTGTAGGAACAGATATCTAACAATTCTCAAATCAAACATCCTCTGTTCCTCTGTTCATTATTCATTTCGCATATCGTTATTCGTTATTCGGATATCGGATATCGGATATCAGATATCATTTTATCATTTATCTGATATCCTATCATTCATGCCACCCCTAAAGGGGTTTAATATATCTTTTCGATGTCTTTTGCTACCGATACCTGACTCCTACGGAGTCAAAAAAACATTTCTTAAATCAAACATCCTCTGTTCCTCTGTTCATTATTCATTTCGCATATTGTTAATCGTTATTCGGATATCGTATATCATTTATCATTTATCTGATATCCTATCATCCATGCCACCCCTAACGGGGTTTATTGTTATTTTTTTATTCCCTTTCTCTACCGACATCAGGCTCCTCCGGAGCTAAAAAATCACCTCGAATATCGGATATCGTTATTCGGATATCGGATATCATCTGGGGTTACAAGAAGAAGGAAATGGATAAGTGGGAAGAGCAAAATATCTAACTCAAATGAATGTTTTCGTATAACTTTTTGGATATCTAATATAATCTCTTTATTTTAGCCTGGCCCAAGATCATAAATTATACCAATCGTTTTTGTTTTAAATAATTGTATTACTGAATGAATGTGTTATGGAAAGGCAAAATGCTTTGTTTTGGCTGTTTCTTTTACATGTCTTGGACAGCATTGCATAACTCAGGATAATAAAATTTCGAAGCAGTATTATGCTTGGCTTAATCAGACAATAGGCAATTTCAGAGGTTAGTCGATAATTACATCTTCAGTGGCCAAGAACCTTTAAAAGAGGACATATTCCAGAGCCTCGAAAACCGCCCGAGTGTTTTAAAAGCCCGGGAAATCGGCGAGCGGATTATTAATAAGATGAAGAAGTTTGTAGAGGTGTTTGTGACGGGGATGGTGGCGTGATTTTGAAGCTATGCGCGCTAAATCCCCACAGGAGTATAGCATTCCGGAGGATTGAAATGATGATTGCCTCTGTTCCTTATTCATCATTCATCATTCATCATTCATTTCGCATATCGTATATTAAATAGCATTAAACTTTTTAAAAAAAGCATTTTATTGCCTTCTATTGTGTATATTTGCACATAACCGGCAATATATTACTCATGGACTACAATATTTCATTAAATCAGGACATACTCTCGGACCTAGGTAAAAAGCTAAAGCAGCACCGTCTAAATCAAAACCTCTCTTCCGGGGAATTAGCTAAGAAAAGCGGTGTTAGCGTGAGAACAATCACAGGGTTTGAACGAGGCGAAAAAAACATTTCGCTCCTAAATTTAATTGAGTTACTCCGGGCGTTAAGGCTAGTTAACAACCTTAGCGAACTACTACCGGAACTTCCAACAATCAGCCCACTGGAACTGATTGAAATCGAAAAGAAAAAAAGAAAAAGAGCAAGAAAATAAATGGGGATTGAAGTTTACATATGGAATAAGTACGTTGGAGCGCTTGTTAAAACTCCACAGGGAATAGCGTTTCAATATGACCCTGAATTTAAGAAATCAAGACTCAACCTCTCTCCTATTAATCTGCCATTAGAGGGGAAAGACGTTTACCTCAACCAAGCTGATTGGAAAGCAACAGAAGGAATACCCGGACTCATTTATGACTCCTTGCCCGACCGGTTCGGAACCAATCTTCTCAGAACCTATTTCACAGATAAAGGTCTTACAGAAAAGGATATAGATGTTTTTTCCAAACTGCAATACATCGGATCGCGTGGTATGGGAGCTCTCGAATATCGTCCCGCTACTGAAATAGAACAAACAGACGATGTAATTTCTATGGAAGAAATCAAAAAAATATCGATTTTAGCAACAAATGGTAAAAAAGCACTTAATACCAATCTCAAAGAAAAAAAAGCATTACTTCAAATTCTTCATATAGGAACTTCGGCCGGGGGCGCCAGAGCTAAAGCATTAATTGCCATAAACAAGAATAATGGAGACATAAAATCCGGGCAACTACCACTTGGACATGATTATGAATATTACTTAATCAAAATTGATGGCGCCAATAAAGAAGAATTGGCGGAACCTAGTGGCTTTGGAAGGCTTGAATATGCTTACTCCCAAATGGCCGTAGATTGTGGCATACAAATGAATGATTGCTCTTTATATAACAATGTACACTTTCTAACGAAAAGGTTTGACCGTGATCAATACGGAAACAAAGTCCATGTACATTCACTATGCGGCATTCTCGGACTAGATTACAACCAAGTTGGACAATACTCTTATGAGCAATACTTTATGACCGCACGAAAATTAGGTTTAGGCCAAGATTCAATGGAAGAGATATTTAAACGAATGGCCTTTAATGTTTTAGCGCACAACTGTGACGATCACACCAAAAACTTTTCCTTTATGATGGACCAAGATGGCAATTGGTTTTTGAGCCCGGCCTTTGACCTTTGTTATTCATATAATAGTTCTAATGCCTGGGTTAATGGGCACAACATGAGGGTGAATAACAAAAGAACTGGAATTGGTTATGCTGATCTAATGGTTGTTGGCGAGAAATTCAACATCAAGAAACGAAAGAATATATTCGAAAAAATAAAATCGGTCGTTGATAAATTTCAGGATTATGCCGAAAAAAACCATGTCAAACAAGAACTAATGAGCGAGGTTGAGAAAAATCGTCCAAAAATCGAAATTGTGAGGTCCGCCTTAGGCTAATAAAACCCAAACCATTATGAAAATCATTGCTAATTACTTTTTTCGACTGATTATAGTTTTTTGTTTCTTTAGCACTTCCGTCTTTGCTCAGGAACTGCTCTTCGAATCACCTGAAAATTTAGGTCTTTCTCCAGAGCGAATTGACAGAATTGAAAATGTGATGAATGATTTGATTGACAAAGGAGTTATTTCAGGCGCTGTGGCATTAGTGGCGAGGCATAACAAGGTTGGGTACTTAAAAGCATTCGGTACAAAGGGAGCTGAAACAAGGGAAAAAATGGCCGTTGATCAACTATTCAGAATTGCTTCTATGAGCAAGGCAATCACTACCGTTGGGGCAATGACCTTATTCGAAAAGGGGTATTTCATGTTAGACGATCCCGTTTCAAAGTATATACACGAATTTACTGATATGAAGGTTATGGTACTGAACGAATCTGACGAAAATGAGCCCTACCAATTAGTGGATGCCACATCACCCATCACTATTCGACATTTATTAACCCAGACATCCGGTATTACCTACAAATTTTGGGGACACCCTTATTTTTATAAACTATACAAGGAAAATAACATATCAGACGGATTGATACAAACAGACGGTAATATTGGCGATATGGTCAAACGACTCTCAAAACTCCCTCTCAAGCATCAACCGGGAGAACAGTTCTCTTAC
>CBDUSM010000032.1:0-8926 GCA_965369825.1 uncultured Bacteroidales bacterium | reverse complement strand
AATTATTTATTCTCTCAGGACGGGATGGAATCAAATAGCAAAATATTACTTCAACATATCAATTCTCCGGTAGATCTCCGGAAGCTGAAAGAAGAACAATTGCCAGCTCTGTCCGAAGAGATCAGGGAGTTGATTATTGATATGGTTTCAACCAATCCGGGCCATCTTGGTGCAAGCCTTGGCGCAGTGGAGCTGGCGGTTGCTATTCATTATGTTTTTAATACACCATTTGATAAGTTGATCTGGGATGTTGGCCATCAGGCTTATGCCCATAAGATCCTGACCGGGAGAAAAGAAGCTTTTCGTACCAATAGAAAGCATCATGGAATAAGTGGATTTCCCAAAATGTCGGAGAGTGAATATGATGCTTTTGGCGTGGGGCATTCATCCACATCTATTTCTGCCGCTTTGGGTATGGCAGTTGCTGCCAGCCTGAATAAGGAAACCGAACGGCAACATATTGCTGTTATAGGTGATGGATCGATGACGGGTGGAATGGCCATGGAGGCGTTGAATAATGCCGGGGTTTCTGAATCAAATTTGCTGGTTATCCTTAATGATAACGGTATAGCCATTGATAAAAGCGCAGGGGCTTTTAGTGAATACCTTACTGATATTGTAACATCAAAAACCTATAATAAACTCAAAGATAAGGTATGGATATTGATGGGTGGAAGAACCAAATATGGAGAAAATTCACGCGCAATCGTAAAGCAAATCGGAAATGCCGTCAAATCAACCATCCTAAAAAAATCAAATCTGTTCGAAGCCTTTAATTTTAGGTATTTTGGGCCTATTGATGGCCATGATGTGGTTCGGTTGACAAAGATACTAAGTGATTTAAAGAATATTAAAGGGCCAAAATTATTGCATGTTATCACCGTTAAGGGAAAAGGTTTTCAGCAAGCTGAGAAAGACCAGATTACATTCCATGCACCCGGCGCATTTGATAAAAAAACAGGTAAAATTATTGAAGATCCCTGTGAACATAAACCTCCTCCAAAATACCAAACAGTTTTTGGTAAAACAATTGTTGAACTTGCAAAAAATAATAGCCGGATTGTTGGAATTACACCAGCCATGCCAACAGGAAGCTCCTTGAACATAATGATGGCTCAAATTCCTGATAGAGCTTTTGATGTGGGGATTGCCGAACAGCATGCTGTTAGCTTCGCAGCCGGATTGGCAACAGCAGGAATGATACCTTTCTGTAATATTTATTCAACCTTTATGCAGCGGGCTTATGATCAGATTATCCACGATGTTGCTTTGCAGAATTTGCATGTTGTTTTTTGCGTCGACCGTGGAGGACTGGTAGGAGAGGATGGGCCAACACATCATGGTGCTTTTGATTTGGCATACCTGAGATCTGTTCCAAACATGACGGTAGCTGCCCCTATTAATGAAGAGGAACTGAGAAACCTGATGTATACAGCCCAGTTGAATGTAACCGGGCCAATGGCTATTCGGTACCCCCGTGGAAGAGGAATAAATGTAGAATGGGAAACACCATTTCGTGAATTTGTTATTGGAAAAGGACAATTAATAAAAGAAGGCGATGATATAGCTGTTTTGTCAATCGGACATGTAGGCAATTCGGTAATTGAAGCATGTAAAGAACTGGATGACCAGGGCATCAACGTTGCTCACTATGATATGCGTTTTCTGAAGCCTATCGATGAAGAACTCCTTACAATTGTATTTAGTAAGTTTAAGAAGATCATAACCGTAGAAGATGGTACTGTTGTTGGAGGGCTGGGAAGCGCTGTGCTGGAATTTATGGCTGATCATGATTATCTAGCGCACCTGAAACGATTGGGTATTCCCGACAGGTTTATTGAACAGGGCACAATCGCGGAATTGCATGCCGAATGTGGATATGACGTAGCCGGGATAGTGAAAACAGTGAAAAAAATCTAAGAAAAAGCGTGCAGAAAAACGTTACCATATTATTTTTTATATCCCTTCTTTTCTTTCCTTTTATTACATGGTCCCAGATTTCCTCATTGCAAGGGGCTGAAGAATTCAATTTGAATAATGAGAATAGTAGAGTCATTTTACCTGGTATTATTGTTCAGAATATTCCGGTGACCATTTCCTTGGAACTGACGGACAGTGAAATGCTAGCTGGTAAGGAGGGCGTTGAACTCGATTTTTTGGTTAATGGGAAGCTAAAAACCTGTATGTTGAAAAATGGTCGAGCTTCTTTTTCTTATACTTTTTCATCCAGGCAGGAAATTAGCATTGTTGCCGGTGATTTTTTATTTGAAAAAGAGGTTAACCCTATACCTCTCTGGATGTCTGTTCTCCCTCCCTTGATTGCCATCTTGATTGCCTTGATTTTTAAAGAAGTATTCACAGCTCTTTTTTTAGGGCTGTTGGTTGGGACATCGGTCATTTCTTTTTACCAGGGGAATTCTGTTTTCATTGCTTTAGGAAAAGGCATACTTACCATTGTTGATACGTATATTCTTCAATCGTTGATGGACAAAGGACATCTATCCATTATTGTTTTTTCCATGTTGATTGGAGCTATGGTTAATCTGATCACCCGAAATGGAGGAATGAAAGGAGTTGTCAATATATTATCAAGGTATGCTAAGAGTCCCCGTTCCGGGCAATTTATCACCTGGTTACTCGGGATATTTATTTTCTTTGACGATTATGCCAATACTCTGGTTGTTGGAAATACTATGCGTCCGGTTACTGATAAGCTGAAAATATCAAGAGAGAAGCTGAGCTATATTGTCGACTCAACTGCTGCACCTATTGCTGCTATCGCATTTGTAACAACGTGGATAGGCGCAGAATTAAGTTATATTCAGGATGGGATCAATACCATAGGGTTAACTGAAAGCGCATATGGCGTTTTTATTCAATCGTTAGGTTATGCGTTTTATCCGATACTGGCTTTGTTATTTATTTTGATCCTGGTTTATTTGAAACGGGATTTTGGCCCGATGGCGTCTGCGGAAACAAAAGCAAGGAAAGGAGAGTTGGGACAAACACAAAATAATACCTATTCTTTTGCTGGCAATCTGAGTGAAATGGAAATACCTAAGGGTATTAAAACAAGGTGGTTTAATGCAGTAATCCCGGTTGTAGTAGTAGTTTTTGGAACAATCATTGGGTTAATAAGCACCGGGATGCAGGAGGTAGGTTGGGAAACTGATATGGGTTTTGCGAAGAATATTTCTCAGATTATTGGCAATGCTGATTCGTATAAGGCTCTGCTGTGGTCGTCAATGGCAGGAACGATTGTTGCTCTTGTTTTGACAATGTCACAAAGGATTCTTAATTTAAAAGATAGCATTGATAGCCTGGTCAAGGGTTTTAAAACGATGCTTACGGCGATTCTGATCCTTGTTTTGGCATGGTCAATCGCTTTAATAACGCAACATTTACATACTGCAGAGTTCATTTCAAAAATTCTTGTTGATTTCAGGATGTCTCCTTTCCTCATTCCTTCGATAACTTTTATTTTAGCTGCTTTTGTTGCTTTTTCTACAGGATCATCCTGGGGGACCATGGCTATCTTATATCCGCTGGTTCTGCCTTCTTGTTGGCTGTTAACTCAACAATTTGGACTTGAGTATGATGAATCGATGAGAATATTCTATATAGTTGTTTCAAGTGTTTTAGCAGGCTCTGTACTTGGCGATCACTGTTCGCCAATTTCTGACACTACTATTTTGAGTTCATTGGCTTGCTCATGTAATCATATTGAGCATGTGAGGACCCAATTGCCTTATGCACTAATTGTTGGCGTCGTTTCTATTATGTTAGGTACACTTCCTGCGGCGTATGGAATATCTCCCTGGATACTGTTTCCGGCCGGTTTGTTGTTTTTATACATAGTGGTAGTTGTATTCGGAAAAAAAATTGAAACGTAACCATTCATTTGAACCACATTAACTAATGACTTATATCGAAGTAATAGTCCTGATCTCCGCCGGCCTTTTGGTAGGCTTTATTAATACACTGGCAGGAGGCGGCTCAATCATTTCACTTTCCATATTAATGTTCCTTGGATTGCCTGCTAACGTGGCTAACGGAACCAACCGTATTGCCATTTTTATTCAGAATATTGCAGCAGTAGGAAGTTTCAAACAACAAAAGGTGCTTGATTACAGAAAAGGATTCTGGCTTGCTATTCCTGCCGCTATCGGATCTGTTATTGGAGCATGGATCGCTGTTGATTTGAATGAGGAGGTTATTGAAAAAGCAATTGCTGTTGTTATGCTGATCATGATGTTTGTTATCCTTTATAAACCTCAACGCTGGTTGGTTGGAAAAATAGAATTACAGGAAAAGAAAGTTAGTGTTTGGCAAATGATCCTGTTTTTTGTTATTGGTATCTATGGTGGTTTTCTACACATGGGAGTGGGCTATGCATTGTTAGCCGGAATTGTGCTGGGAGCGGGTTATGATTTGGTAAAAGCCAATGCCATTAAAGTGCTTATCATCCTTATATGGACACCGATCACCTTGCTTATTTTTATTTTCAACGACCAGGTTAATTTTGCGTATGGCTTAATATTGTCTGTTGGAAATTTCCTTGGGGCACTTATTGCCTCCAGGATGGCGGTTAAAAAAGGAGCAAGCTTTGTACGGTGGGTGATCATTATTGTCATCCTTCTAACTGCAGCTCATGTTTTTGAGATTATTGATATTAAAGAATCGCTTGGGTTATTAATGAGATAGAGTGTTTTAATCTATTATTGGTTGCGGTATTTAAGAATATCGTTATTTACGTAGCTAAGTTGAATCCCCGCTACATGAAACATCTCTTCCGATTCCTGTGCAGCATGATATTTGTGTTCGCAAACAACCCGTTCAATCCCACAATTAATAATGAGCATAGCACAGGTTCGGCAAGGTGTCATCTTACAATAGAGCGTTGCCCCTTGCAATGAAATACCCAACCGGGCAGCCTGGCAGATAGCATTCTGCTCAGCATGGACGGTCCTGACACAATGCTGACTAATTGTTCCGTCATCATGGATCACTTTTTTCATCAGGTGGCCTACGTCGTCGCAATGTGGAAGTCCTACCGGTGATCCAACATATCCCGTAACCAATAACTGACGGTCACGTGCAATCACACAACCACTTCTTCCACGATCGCAAGTAGCCCTTTTGGCAATCGTTCTGGTTACATCCATGAAGTACTCATCCCATGTAGGACGGGTATACTTTTTTTCCTTATCCTCACTCATTGAATTTGATAATTTGATTTACGGTTTTTTTTACTTCGTTATGTAGATCTTTCCTGGAGCCATTATTATAAAAAGTATAATCAGCCATCTGAATGCACTTTTTCAGGTTTTGCTTGTTAGGGTCTGTTGAGGTCATCTCTCTTAGCTCATTATCAAGAAATGTGTCAAAGTCAATATCATCTGTTTCAGAGTTCCTGATTTTGATGCGTTCATAACGTACTTCCGGGTCGGCATCAGCAGCAAAAAGATAGAAATTACCTTTTCCTTTAAGAGAAAGTACTTCACCTGGGGTACGAATGCTTTCTATAATGCAATTTTTCCCGGATTTTTGGGCTTTTTTAAAGAGTTCATCAATGATATACGCAGGTGAGTAGGCAGCTCTTAATTCGTTGGCCACAGAAGTTAACGTATCGCGGTTTACTGTGTCTCCTCTTCTAATAATTTCTTCGCTTAAAAATGCGCGGACAGAAAAGTGTGAGAACCCAAAGTCAGAAACCAGGAAATCCACAATGGTTCCTTTACCTGCCCCCAATGTTCCGGTAATGCCAATGATCAGCATAACTGTTGTGTTATATTAATTTTAATTCATCTACCCATTTACTATCTACCGGGATTGGTTTAAATGAAATAATTTTTTCAAGCAACCTGTTCTCATCGCTGTTAATAATTATGTTATTCCTATGCTCATGGCGCAGGAAACGTTCATGCACGCTATGATCAAGAAATCTGATCAGGTGATCAAAATAACCATTCACATTAAAGATGGCGCACGGTTTAGTAATAATCTCCAATTGGATCCATGTAAAAATTTCTGCCAGTTCGTCAAGTGTTCCAAAGCCACCCGGCATGGCAATAAACGCATCTGAAAGTTTTGCCATCAATAATTTTCGTTCATGCATTGAATCAACGATATGCAATTTGGTTAGGTTTTGATGAGCGATTTCTTTTTCGACAAGCATTCCCGGCATAACACCTTCAACACTTCCTCCAAAAGTTATCACCGTATCTGCCAGCACTTTCATAAGGCCGATATTGGCCCCACCGTAAACAAGGGTAATGTTATTTTCTGCTAACAATTTCCCCAGTGCATACGCTTTTTGTTGATACGCCTTCTCTCTGCCCATGCTCGAGCCACAAAACACACAAATACTTTCCATTATTGATTCATTTTTTTTAGGAAACAAAAGTAGGAAAAAAATACAAAGGAATCGGGAAACAGAAAACAGGAATCGGGAAACAGGATGACAGGAGGCTATTATGACTAGCCCCGGACTTCAGTCCGGGGGGGAGGGGATGGGTATCGTTAATCGGTTAATTCTTTATCTTTGTAGCAATTGATGTTAATATTATTAGTTACCTGCACACAATTTCAACCCGAAAAACCCCAAAAGCCTATTTCAGGATTTTTTTCGGGAAGCTATTTTTTTTCTTGCGCACAGAATTAATTGTATTTTTGAATGATAAAGAAAAATGAAACTTGATAAATGGCAATATTTCAAAAATCAGTAATAAAAAAGCATCTTTCCAACCTTGACAAAGAGCAAGTTGAAAAAGCATATCAAAAATTCAAAGAAAATTACAGCCCTGCCAAGATTGAGAAAATCAAACAACTTAAAGAAGAAGAATACCAGGACGGATTTTTTAGAGACTTATTTGTTGATGTTTTGGGTTATACTTTGAAACCTGATGACGATTTTAATTTGGTAAGAGAATTTAAAAATCAAGCTGACGGAAGAAAAGCAGATGGAGCCATCATTAGAAACAACGAGGTGAGCCCCATTGCAATAGCAGTAATCGAATTAAAATCGACTAAAACAAAAGATTTTAAAAGTGTAACGGAGCAAGCATTTGGATACAAAAACAACCAGCCGGAATGTAAATATGTAATAATTTCTAACTTTCAGAAACTTCGTTTCTATGTTGATTACGCCAATGAATACGAGGAGTTTGATTTATTTCAACTTGCACAACAAGGGGATGCATCCACTTGTTATGAATTTTATCTATTGTATTTGTTGCTAAACACAAACAGTATTTTTTCCGATTTACCAATAAAACTTAAAAACGAAACCAAATTTCACGAAGAGAATATATCTGATAAATTATACAAAGATTATTCAATTTTTAAGAGAAAACTTTTTGAGGATTTAATAATAAATAATCTAACCAAGGGGGCATGCCCCCTTGCATTAGATAAACTTACACTATTCAAAAAATCGCAAAAATTATTGGACCGTTTCCTCTTCATTCTTTTTGCCGAAGACAGCGGGCTTTTACCGCCCAATTCGATTTCCCGAATTATTGAAACCTACCATAAATTAAAAGAATTAGATGCCTACAAGCCTATTTACGAGATTTACAAGCAGTATTTCGGATATATGAATGTTGGCAGAAAAGGGAAAACAAATGCCGACGATATTCCTGCGTATAATGGCGGATTGTTTTACACTGATGAGTTATTAGACAGCCTGAAAATTGATGATGAAGTTCTGATTGATGATCTATTAAAACTTTCGGAATACGATTTTAATACAGAAGTTGATGTAAATATTCTCGGGCATATTTTTGAACATTCGTTATCGGAGATTGAAGAAATTGAAGTACAGTTATCGGTAACAGCCGATACAAGGGGGCATGCCCCCTTGGCAAATAAACGCAAAAAAGATGGCGTTTTTTACACCCCCAAATACATAACACAATACATTGTAGAAAACACCGTCGGAACGCTTTGCACCGAGAAACGCAAAGAATTGGAGATTGAAGAGATTGAATTTGACGGCACCTACAAAACAAAAGACGGAAAACTTTCGGCAAAAGGCAAAAAACTATTTATAAAGCTCGAAAATTATAAAGATTGGCTAAAATCCTTAAAAATTGTTGACCCAGCCTGTGGTAGCGGTGCTTTTTTAAATCAGGCTTTAAATTTTCTAATCCAGGAACATAAAAATATTGATGATATTATTGCTGAACTGACCAATACGGCATTACGATTATTCGATACAGAAAAGGCCATTCTTGAAAACAACCTTTACGGTGTAGACATCAACGATGAAAGTGTTGAAATTGCCAAACTCTCGCTTTGGCTACGTACCGCACAAAAAGGACGAAAACTATCGGTTTTGAGCAATAATATTAAATGCGGGAATTCGCTAATTGACGACCCTGAAGTTGCTGGTGATAAAGCATTTGATTGGCATAAAGAATTTCCGCAGATTTTTGCCAAAAAAGAGAAAAAAGCCTGGCATATTACCACAGCAACACATAATTCGAGGTACTCGCAACGAATGTTTGACAATCATGTAAAGCTTGGGGAGGCTGTGTGGTTGTCAGAAAAAGATGAAATTATTGTCACAAAAGAGGTAGCTAAAATTGTAGAAGAAGATAATCTAAATATTCTTGCCTATAATATCTGCGGTGACCATATGCATATGATACTGGTCTGCGAAAAAGAAGAGCTCCCGAAAATAGTAGGAAAAATAAAAAGTATGACTGCCCGAGCCTGCAATATCGCGAAGGGAGCAACTATCCCCGGAGGCGAGAGCGATAGGGCCACGGCCAGCGATAGGGCCACGGCCAGCGATAGCGCCACGGCCAACGATAGGGCCACGGCCAGCGATAGCGCCACAACAAGGGGGCATGCCCCCTTGTCGGTAGCGGGCGATGCCCCGACGCTAGAGCGAGGTATCCCGTCGGTAGCGGGCGATGCC
>CBDUSM010000031.1:0-9056 GCA_965369825.1 uncultured Bacteroidales bacterium | reverse complement strand
CGGAATTATCTGCGGGAGTATATTTCATCAGCTTTACCGGCGATGACTTTTCTCAGGTTAAAAAAATTGTTATAAAATAAATTCAAAAAACCTGTCAGGTTGGGAAAAACCTGACAGGTTTAATGTTTGACAGGTTTTAATTAGTATCAGCAAGAAAACTCTGCTTTTTTGGAGTGCTTGATAAGAAAGCATCAAGAACAAGGCTTGCGACTTCTTAAATCTCAAGAGTTTACTTTTGTAAATGACTGATATTTAAGATGAGCGAAACGCAGTTATTGATGTTTTCTTGCAAGCACTAGCTATCAGGATCAGGTGCAAGTATACCTAACGAACCTGGTTTTCCTCCTCATTCTCCTGACTGATAAGCTTGTGCTTTATGGCGTATTTGATCAGCCCGACAATGGATTTAGTATTGGTTTTTGTGAAGATATTGCGGCGGTGTGTTTCCACAGTCCGTTCACTGATAAATAGTTTTGCGGCGATCTCTTCATTGCTGAATTCCTTAGCCACCAGGTTCAGTATTTCTTTTTCACGAGAGGTAAGGTGTGCCTGATTTTCGCCCTGATTGGGATTAGCCGGGTCTCTGTTTACAAGGTCGTCCATCATTATGGCCTGTACCTCACGCCCAAGGTATTTCTTATTTTCGGCTACCATCTGTATGGCTTCCAGGACTTCATTCATGTTTGTTCGCTTAAGCAGGTATCCCGATGCGCCTGCTTCTATCATACCCGAAATCATATTGATGTCTTCGTGCATGGTAAGGGCCAGTACCTGGATGTTAGGATATAATTCTTTGATTTTTCTTGTAACTTCCATGCCCGAATGCTTAGGCATGCTGATGTCAACCAGCACAACATCCACAGTGTGCTGACTTAAAAGTTCAAGTGCTTCCTTCATATTATTGGCCCCTCCTGCAAAAGCAACATTTTTTTCATCCTGCAGAATCGATTTTAAACCGTCAACAATCAACTGGTGATCGTCAACCACCAATACCTGAATTACCTGTTTTGACATAATCTGGTTTTTTTATCGGAATGACTATAGAAATAATTGTACCCCTTTTTTCCATCGAATCAACAAAAAAATATCCATTTAGATTCTCTACCCTTGAGCGGATATTTGACAACCCTCCTCCCGGAATGATCAGTGTATTTTTATAATTGAACCCGTTTCCATCATCTTCCACCATCAAAGTTATTTCTTTATCACTTTTTACAATTTGCATAAAAAAATTTACTGCATTGGAATGTTTTATGGCGTTATTTAGCATTTCCTGCGCTGCCCTGTAAAGCGTATTTTCAATAATTCCATCCACTGCACCGTTGAGACCGTGCATTTCCAGTTGAACGTTAATATGCTTGCTTTGATTTACCTGATCGGCCAATTCTCTGAGTGCCGTAGCAAGGCCTTTTACTAAGAGCACCGAAGGAACCAGGTTATGTGAAATATTGCGCAATTCAAAAAATGCTTCATCCACACTGTGAAGGGCAGCCTCAAGTAATTCCTTTTTACGTTGGTCAGTGAGCACAGTCTTTTGCTGCAATACACTGATGTTAAGCCGTGCTACCGAAAGCATTTGCCCCAGCCCGTCGTGCAGTTCCTCGCCAATTCGTTTACGCTCTTGTATTTCTGCTTCGGCAGCAGCCCTCGATTTTTTCTCAGTGAGCGATAAAATGGTTTTTTGCAGGTTGGCATTGCGGCGATGGTTATAATTCAAATACAACAGGTAAATTCCTGTAAGAATCAGTATAAAGGCTACGACAATGAAAATGATGATGGTGTTTTTTTTACTCAGTAAAAGTTCCTGCCTTTGTATTTCGAGTTGTTGAATCTCTTTGGCCAGACTAAGTTGCTCAATCTCCAGGTTGTAAATCTGGTGCAATTTTGTTTGGTTGATCAACTCTTCTTTTAACTCTACTGAGGTTTTGAAATGTGCAAGGCCTTTTTCGTAATCTCCCATTTGCTCAAATATCTCCGAAAAAATTTTATAGATCTCTTGTTTTAACCTTTTATTGTTTATTTTGTTGGCGATTTGCATAGCGAGTTCTGCGTTATGCAATGAATTACCGGTTTCACTTGTTTTCAGGCGTACTTTGGCAAGCCCCAGATAGGTATAACCCTGCTGATAATCATGATTTATCAATTTGGCCACTGCATTGCTTTTGACATAATATTCAATGGCCTGTTCATACATTTTATTAGAAAGAAAAGTATTGGCTTTTGCCTGTAATGAAATGCACAAACCATATTTATTGTCGAGTCTTTCATTGATGCCCACGGCTCGGTTGATGTAATAAAATGCTGAATCTACTTTCTGGTACTCATCAAAGAGAGTTCCAATATTACTAAGGGTGGCAGCCATACCAATGCTATCGTCTTTTAATTCAAAACCCTGATATGCCTGCCTGAAATACAGACGAGCCTTCTCAAAATTGTCGATATCCATGTAGAGCAGCCCGATGTTGTTTAAGATGCTGGATTTGTTTTCGATAAGGCCTAATTCATTGTAATAATTATTGGCTTTCAAAAAATAATCTAGCGCATTTTTGTAGTTCCCGATCTTAAGATTTACACTACCGACATTGTTATAAATATTAGCTATACATTTATTGTCGTTAAGATCAACAGCAAGAGGCAGAGCTTCATAATAATAATCCAAAGCCTTGATGTAATTTGCCTGAAGGTGATGGGTTACCCCCAAAAGGTTTAACGATTTTAACTTCTCCATCTGGTTATCAAATAAATTTAACGAAAAAGCTTCTTGAATGATCAGCCTGGCACTGTCGGGGTTGTTGTAGAGCAACGACAGGCTTTGCTGAAATAAACTGTCGAAGGTAACAGGGTTATCCAATGCAATTTTACTTTTAGTGGAGATGCCCGTTTGGACCCTGCTTGAATCCCGGTCAGAAGCTGAAGAAACTGAGATATTCAAATGTATGAGCAAAAATACCAAGGCAAGAACAATCTGCACCCTCATTTTTTTATTCACCCTTACGGAACAAAAATACCAAGGTTTGCTTTGATCTCTCCCGGTTTTTAAAGAATAATGCATAAATATGACTTAGTCAATGTTGGAATAAGTTTTCGTTGTTCAATATGAAAGCGCAAAACTACAAATATCGTATATGAAAATTCATTTTATACCATATTTAGAGAGAAAATACGTGCTGGCACTTAGTTAAAATACGTACCAGCACTGATATGTAAATCGGATTTTTAATTGTAGTTTTACTCAAAATTTAAAGGTAGGATGTCTTTTGATCTTAAACCAGCTTTTTTAAAATGTTTTACAATGATAATCCATACACTCAGGGTTATATGTCTTCTTTCTATTATTAATTAAATTACTTAATTTATTAAATTTAAAATTTTACTATTATGAGAAAAAAACTATTTTTTATCAGGCTTTTAAATCTGGCGGTAATACTGTTTTTGATTACTGTTAGTCTGTTGGCCTCAGGAATGGGGCAGGACGAAAATCGCGCAGAAAGCACACTTGGAAATGAATCGGTTAGCAATTCCAGAACAACCGAATCCACCGTAATTATTGGCACAGGTAACAAGCAACGCGATGACATACCTATTAATACCAGAAAAAATTACTCATTCTCCCAGACCCTTTATTTTCAGACTGAATTGAATTTTGAAAATAAAGAAATCAAGCAAATCGGTTATCAATATGCAGGGTCTAATACAAACCTGGAACTGGAAATAGAAGTTTGGCTTGGCCATACCGATCTTGAAGAATTAACTGAGAGTGTTCAGTTGCCTGATTTTACGAAAGTATTTGATGGTATTTGGGTATGTTCATCTAATGATGATTTTACTGCAAATGATATAATTCCCTTCGTCTATAATAATGAGGACAACCTCATTATCATGGTTATCGAAAAGGGAGCGGGAAACGAAGGAAGACAAAAATTTTACTCAACAAAAGTCGATGATGTATGTATTGACGACAATGGCAACACACCCTTTGATCCATATAACCTCCCCCCAGGTGATGATAACAGTTACAGGGCAAATATAAAACTTTGGATTGATGATGCTATTCCTCCTGGGCCGCCGGTACCGGTGATCACACCCTTATCCCTCGATTTTGGCGAAGTTACAATAGGTGGGGGCAAAGTATTAACGGTTCAGTTAGAGAATATCGGTTTGGAACCTTTGGAAATAACAGGGTTTACTACTACAAACGACCATTTTACCGTTGAAAATTTAAGCTTTCCTTTGATCTTGAATTCGTCTGAAAGTGAAACTATCGAAATCCACTATAACCCCGTAAGTGTTGAACAGGAAACCGGAGTAATCACTTTCCTGATGGATCCTGGTATTGCTGGTGACAAGGATGTTCAGGTTTCCGGAACAGGAACGTTATTTGATATGGTAATTATCGGCGCCGATACTTATGAACATGGAGAAATCCCTGTTTATGCCAGGAAAAATTACTCATTCTCCCAGACCCTTTATTTTCAGACTGAATTAAATATTGAAAACAAAGTAATCGAGCAAATCGGTTATCAATATGCAGGGTCTAATACAAACCTGGAACTGGAAATAGAAGTTTGGCTTGCCCATACCGACCTTGAAGAATTAACTGAGAGCGTTCCATTGTCGGGATTTATCAAACTATATGACGGGCCCTGGGTTTGTTCGTCTAATGATAATTTTTCTGTAATTGATATAAATCCATTTGTCTATAATAATGAAGATAACCTCATTATCATGGTTATCGAAAAGGAGCCGGACCAGGCATCATCATCAGATAAGTTTTATTCCACGTCTGTTGCTTCAGGCCAGGATTTATGTGTTGGCGAATATGACAACTATATTCCCTTTGACCCCAACAACCTCCCCGAAGGCAATATTATCGATTACAGGGCAAATACAAAACTTTGGTTTGGTGATATTCCTATAGGCCCGCCGATATCGGAGATCACGCCCTTATCTCTCGCCTTTGGCGAAGTTACAATAGGTGAGAGCAAAGTTTTAACGGTTCAGTTGGTGAATACCGGTGTAGATCCTTTGGAAATAACAGGGATTACTACCACAAACGACCATTTTACCGTTGAAAATTTAAGTCTTCCTCTGATTTTGAGTATGTCTGAAAGTAAAACCATTGAAATACATTATAATCCCGAAAGCACTGAACAGGAAACCGGAGTGATCACTTTACAGATGGATCCGGGTATTGCCGGTGACAGGGATGTTCAGGTTTCCGGAAAAGGATCGGTATTCGATTTAGTATTCATTGGATCTGGAACCAGCCTGTGTTTAAATACACCGATCTATCCTTCCAAGAGCTATTCATTCACACAAACCCTTTATTTACAAACGGAACTGAATATTGAAAATAAAGTGATCGAACAAATCGGTTATCAATATGCTGGTGTAGCAACGGATCTGGAATTTAATATAGAAGTCTGGATTTCTCATACTGATCTTGAAGAGCTCACCACCAGTGTTCCATTAACACATTTCACGAAAGTTTATGATGGGGTATGGATTTGCAACGCCGGAGAGGAGTTTTCTGTCGTGGACATTGATGCTTTCTATTATAACAATACGGATAATCTCATCATCACTGTTATCGAAAAGGAACCGGGATATACCGCCTCCACCGATAAGTTTTATGGTACGCCGTATTCCGGCTCAATGTGTGTGGGCGCATGGAATAACGATGCCCCCTACGATTCGAACAATCTTCCTTCTGGAAGTAATATCAATAAAAGAGCCAATGTCAAACTATGGCTTAGTGGTGATCTCCCAACAGAACCGAAAGCCCAAACATCACCCGAATCTTTATACTTTGGTGAAATAGAGGTTTTAGAACCAGGAATAATGACTGTGCAGGTAATGAATGCCGGTGGCGGTATCCTCGAGATTTTGGGTGTGGATATTACCAACAGCGCTTTTTCCGTTGTAAATACCGCATTCCCGGTGAATTTGCCGATTGGACAGAAAGAAACCTTTGATATTCAGTTTTTACCCAATGAACCGGGTTTGAAAGAAGGTGTGTTAACCTTTGTTATGGACGAAAGTATTCCCGGCACCAAAACGGTTGCACTCTCTGGAAGGGCGCTTCGGGTTGGGGTTTTGCAAGAAGGTTTTGAGGGCGAATTGTTCCCGCCGCTGGGCTGGAAAGTAATAGATAACAATAACGAAGGCACAGGATGGTTAAGGAATACAGGTTTTGTACCCACAGGTCAGACGGGACCCCGTACCGGTATTACCTGTGCTTCACTGGATGTATATGCCGGAAATATCGGACAAATCAGCTATGATGACTGGCTCATCACACCGAAAATGACATGGCAGGACAACGATATATTCATGTTTTACATCAAACGGGTGGCCAACCAGGCTGGACAGACATGGCGTGTGTGCCTTTCGACAACGGGCAGCGATGTTTCTGATTTTTTTCCCATCGACGAAATTACAGACCCGCCAATGACTTATGGCGAGAAAAGTTATGACCTGGGTCAATACGGCCTTTTTGATGGCGACAACTATTACATCGGAATACAGTTTTACTCATTGTGGTGCTGGCCGGGTGTGATCGATGATGTATTGGGTTCTGTGCCCGTTCGCTACGACAACGACCTGATGGTTTTAGGCTTCACAGGCAGCGATATTATGTACGAAAATACCACAGGCAACTACCAGACTACGATTGGTAATTATGGTTTCAATGGTGTTACCGATGGCGAATATTCGGTACAGATTTGCGCATATGTAAATGGAGTGGAAACAGTTTTGGCCTCGGTTTCCGGGGAAGCATTGGCTTCGGGTGAAACAACCACATTGACCATACCCATGACTATTCCCGATGCAGGACTGTACGACATATATTCGAAAATTGTTTGGGGTGAAGATATGGATCTAACCAACAATTTCAGCGATATTATTAATGTTGAAGTTTTTCCGATTTCGGTGGTAATCAAAAATATAGGGGATTTCCCGATATCATTGGACACAGATTACACTAATAATTTTCCAATTGACTTTTATGATAGTTGGAGATATTCCAGTTTATCGGAATGTTTGTATTATAAAAATGAATTGAATACCGGTGGTTTGATTGAGCGTCTGACTTATTACAAGCAATTTTCCACAGACATGAACCAGCGGAAAATTAAAGTATGGATGGGTGAAACCGATCAGACAAGTCTGGATGATAACTACATTCCGCCTTCGCAGCTCCAGCTTGTTTTTGACGGAATGGTTGATTTTACGGAAGGATTAGGAAAAGCAAACATTGTACTGACAGATCCCTATGTATATACAGGTAATGGAAACCTGGTTGTTAATGTATATTATTACGATGGTTCGAGTTACAGCAATGCAGCAGAATTCGCTTATGCCGGAAGTTCATGGAAACGAACTGCCTACGAAAATGGTTGGCAAAGCATAGATCCCGAAAACCCGGCTAGCATCAAAACTGTAACCAGTTACCCGATGACAAGCCTGTTGTTCGAAACCGGAAATGGTACAGGAGCATTAAGTGGATACGTTTATTATCAAGCCGACAACCAGCCCGTTGAAGGTGCGAAAATTGAAATCTATAATCCTGACTTTCCACAGGCAACAGCTGTGCTTTACACCAATGCACAGGGACAATACTCGGCGCCCTATGCCATGGCCGGTGAAAACCTTATGGTAATTATCTCGAAATTTGGTTACATAGATGCAGTTTACGAGAACGTAAACCTGGCCAGCGGCGCAAGCGTAAACATGGGAAGCACATACCTTGTCGACAGGATAAAAATCGTACTTTCGGGCAGCGTCTTTACCAGCGATACACAGGAACCTGCCCGTTTTGCCACCGTAAAAATAATAGGCATGGAAAACTACGAAACCACTACGGATGTTACCGGTACCTTCGAATTTGAGGAGGTTTGGGGATCCACCACTTATGATATCGAAGTGTCACTTGAGGGCTACCAAACCTATCAGGCCGAAATCCAGGTGCCGGATACCGATTATACACTTGATCCGATCACTATTCTGGAAAACGCTCCTGCGCCCAACCTTGTAAATGTTGTAGAGCAGGATGATGATGCGTTAATAACATGGTATGCCGTCGGACAGCCTTATCCTATGGAATTCCGCTATGATGACGGCGTTGCCGTGGGCAGGCTCATCACTCCGGGGACCCCAACCATTTTTACCGGTTCTGCGTGGCCCTATAATGCTATAGTTACCAGTGTAAGTTGGTTTAATTTTCCATCGGCAAACTATCCAGCATCGCCGGAAATACGTGTTTTATGCCTTGGCCTTACCGAAGATGGGGCGCCTGACGAAAACAACGTGCTGGCGCTTATAGAAAATGTGCCTAACCCGGAGGGGTGGAATACCCATCAGTTAAGTGAAAGTATTGAAGCTTCCGATGGATTCTTTTTAGGTATTGCCGGTTACAGCAACTACATAGTAATTGGTTATGATGACGGCGTAGGAGAACCCTATGAATGGATACCACGCACCCAATGGAGCAACGGATTAGGGTCATACAACCCGCTGGAAAATGCCACTTCGCCGCCATTGCATGCAAGCATTATGTTTCGTGCCTCAGGTTTGGTTTATGGTGAATCCGTAAAATCGATGGCACCAATAGCTGCCAACATGCAAGTGTCTATTCCTTACGAAGGACTGCTTTCGATTTGCGAGGCAGTTGAGCCTTTCGAGGCGGGCGATCCCAAAGTATTACTGCCCTACACTCCCGCACAGCCTGACAGGTCGTTTATGCACTACAATGTATTCAGTAAAGAGCTCGATACACCCAACTGGACACAAATAAATACCATGCCTGTAAATGATACTTCATTTATCGATACCCAGTGGGGTAGCCAAAGTTTCGGATTGTATCAATATGGTGTGGAAGCTGAATATACAAATGGCGTAAAATCCGTAATTGCCCAATCAAATGTGATCGAAAAAAACATGCGTATTGATGTTACACTTATTGTGAATACCAACACAGGATTGCCAGGTGTGTCTGCTGGCGCTTTGGTAAAGCTATCCAATCAAAACGGAAATGTTAATTACATCTATCTTAC
>CBDUSM010000030.1:0-9086 GCA_965369825.1 uncultured Bacteroidales bacterium | reverse complement strand
GATTGGGGTATTCATGTTTTCTTTTCTTCTGATGGCTCTGGCTATATTAATGCCGGCAATAATAATACTGGATTCACTTATACTCCGGCAGCATGGACAGAATGTGTAGTTGATATTGATCTTGATAATGGTTCCCTGAAAATCGTGGACAAACAAAACATTACTACCACCTCCAATGACAAGGTAAGGCTTAAGACCGGGTTTAGCAAAGGACAAAAATGCCTGAAAGTCATCTTTATGCAATAATTCAACAAAATGACTTGATTTGACATCTATACCAAATGTATTGAATCCCTTGAGTGAATAATCCTCAAATATTTTCATCAACCTCTAACCTGAATTATTTATATATGTTGTTAAACCACTAAGATGGTCACTTTAATTAAAAATGAAATGTTTTAACCAACGACAAAAGGAGTTGGATAATTTTACAAAATAAATAAATTTCCATTAGAATTCATAAGCATTCTGAATTAAGTCGTAATTTCGTGGGCAGGGATGGGAAAAAAAAGTGATTTAAAACGGGCCATTATTTCAGTCACCAACGATCTGGTTACAGACCGGCGTATTGACAAAACTTCCCTGGCATTGATAAAAACAGGCTTTTCAGTTGTGATGGTTGGAAGAAGAAAGAGAGATAGTTTACCTTTAGAAAAGCGGGAGTATTACACGAAAAGAATGTTTCTTTTTTTTGAAAAAGGACCTCTATTCTACGTGGAGTATACAATTCGACTCTTTTTTTATCTTCTTTTTCACAAATCAGATTTGTTAATTTCAAATGATCTGGATACGCTGTTGCCAAATTATCTGGTTAGCCGGTTAAAAAAGACGCCCCTCATTTATGATACCCATGAGTATTTTACAGGTGTTCCTGAACTTGTAAACCGGCCTTTTGTTCGTCGTTTCTGGAAACGAATTGAGAAATGGATATTTCCAAAACTCGATAATATCATAACGGTAAATAACTCAATCGCAAGTCTGTATACTAACGAGTATAATGTGAACATTAAGGTTGTCAGGAATATACCCCCCAAGCCTGATTCACCTGAGAACATGAGCAGAAAAGAGCTCGGGCTTCCCGAAAAGAAACCTATTATTTTATTACAGGGAGCTGGAATCAATGTTCAGCGTGGGGCAGAGGAAGCTATTGAGGCAATGCAATTTATTGACAACGCACTCTTCCTTATCATTGGAAGCGGAGATGTAATAGATATCTTGCATAACTTAGTAAAAGAACTTAACCTTAATGAGAAAGTTCTTTTCTTACCCAAGCAACCTTTCGACCATTTGATTCATTATACTAAGTGTGCAGATATTGGTGTTACTATTGACAAGGATACAAACATTAATTACCGATACAGTCTGCCCAACAAACTGTTTGATTATATCAATGCCGGTATCCCGGTACTTGCATCATCGTTGGTTGAGATAAAGCATATTGTTGAGAAATATGACATAGGCATTTTAATTGAAAGCCATGATCCTGAACACATAGCCATGAAGATCAAGTACATGCTGGAAAACAAAAAAAGGAGAGCCCAATGGAAAAAGAACCTAAAAAAAGCTTCATTGGAGCTTAACTGGAACACAGAAGAAAAAATACTGTTGGAGATTTTTTCAAAATATGCCTGATAAACATTTGCATATTATATCATTCAATGTCCCCTACCCTCCCAACTATGGTGGCGTTATAGATGTTTTCTATAAACTAAAAGCGCTACATCGTGAAGGTGTAAAAATTCACCTCCATTGTTTTAAATACGACAGAGCTACATCGAAGAAATTATTAAAATACTGTATTACAGTAAATTACTACGATCGAAAAACAGGCTTCCTATCTGCAGTTAGTACCAAACCCTATATTGTTTCCAGTCGCCGATCTGAAGAACTAATTACGAATCTGCTAAAAGACAACCACCCTATTCTTTTTGAAGGATTACATTCGTGCTATTATATTGATGACAAAAGACTACAAAGCCGAAAAAAGATATACAGGGAAAGTAACATTGAGCATCTATATTATTACAACTTGTTCAGGGTTGAGAAAAAAATTACGTCAAAATTATATTTTTTATTCGCAAGTTTCAAACTGAAGCTTTATGAAAAGATACTCAGGCATGCTTCACTTATGTTGGTTGTTTCACAAAAAGACACCGAATATCTTCAACGTCGCTTTCCGGCAGGTGATATCCGTTTTCTGCCCAGTTTTCATGCTAACACTGAGGTTTCATCCCTGAATGGCACTGGTAATTATGCTTTATACCATGGTAATTTAGCTGTTGCTGAGAATGACAAGGCTGCACGCTATCTTATGGAGAAAGTGTTCAACGATATTGATATAAAATTGATCATAGCAGGATTGAGCCCGCAGGAACACCTGAAACGCTTAGCCGGGAACTATCCGAATGTAAAGATTATCGTAACTCCTACTGACGAAGAAATGTTCAATCTGATTAAAAATGCTCACGTAAACATCCTCGTCACTTTCCAGGCTACCGGTCTAAAGCTAAAACTATTAAACACCTTGTATAATGGACGCTTCACGCTTGTAAACTCACCGATGCTTAATGGTACACGGCTTAACGATCTTTGTGTGATTGCAGATGACAAAGAGGAATTAAAAATAGCATTGGATGATTTATCAAAGAAAAAATTTACCAGAGAAAATATCAACCTCAGGAAAGAGACACTGAATAGGTTCTATTCCAACGAAACCAATGCAAAAAAGCTAATAGAATATGTATTCTGAAGCATTTAGCTTTCCATCTTCACATTTTATGGTCCTTGCCGGGAATTTCCGAAAAAGTGAATAGTTATGAGTAGCCATCAATATGGCAGTACCTACTTTACTTATTTTGAAAAGCAGGTCCATTATTCCCTCCGATGTTTCCGGGTCAAGATTACCTGTCGGTTCGTCGGCCAGAATAATTTCAGGATTGTTTATTAACGCTCTGGCAATTGCTACACGTTGCTGTTCTCCACCTGAAAGCTCAAATGGCATTTTAAAACCCTTTGTGCCCAGTCCAACTAAATCAAGTACTCCCAAAATGCGAGACTGCATTATATTCTTATCTTTCCATCCGGTAGCCGTCATAACAAATAGCAGGTTCTCGCTTACCGACCGGTCTGTTAATAGTTGGAAATCCTGAAACACGATCCCAAGTTTTCTTCTCAAAAACGGAATCTCTTTCCTTTCAATTTTTGTGAGATCATATCCAGCAACAACTGCCTCCCCATCAACAACCGGAAGTTCGGCATAAAGGGTCTTAAGCAAACTGGTCTTTCCGGTACCGGTTTTACCAACGAGATAGACAAACTGCCCTTTTTCAATGGCCAGGTTAACATCAGAAAGAATCAAAATATTCTTCTGATAAATAAAAAGGTTGGTTAATGCTATTACAACGTTATCAGACATTGTTTACTTTCTTGAAAGCTTAATTAAGTGATACCAAATTAGCAAAGCCCATAAATGCCAAAGCCAGGATGCCTGCCGAAACCAAGGCAATTGGGATACCCTTCATTCCTTTTGGAACATCCATCAAATCAAGATGCTCACGAATACCAGCAAAAATTACCAGTGCCAGCCCAAAGCCAATTGCATTAGAAATTGCAAATACCACACCGCCAAGGATACTAAAGTCATAAGAAACAGTCTGCATGGCTACACCAAGCACTGCGCAATTCGTTGTAATCAACGGCAGGAAAACGCCTAATGCCTGGAATAAGGCAGGGCTCACCTTTTTCAGAATGATTTCCACCATCTGTACGAGAGCAGCAATAACAAGGATAAACGCAATGGTTTGCAAAAACCCAATACCAAACGGGTCAAGTATATAACGCTGTATCAGCCAGGTTACAAGTGTAGCTAATGTCATTACAAATAAAACAGCTCCACTCATACCAATAGCCGTAGATATTTTTTTTGAAACACCAAGAAACGGGCAAATACCTAAAAATTGTGACAGAACAATATTGTAAACAAAAACCGAGAAGACGACTATTACCAAATATTCCATGATCTATAATTATTTTAAATGTAATGAAATGGGCAATTTCCCTCTTTTTAAGTTGTTTTTCTTAGTTTATTAATAAATGCTATCAGGAAGCCAAGTGTAATAAAAGCCCCGGGAGAGAGAATAAAAACAAGAATTCCATCACCGGTAATAAAACGGTAACCAAATAATGACCCATTACCGAGAATTTCTCTGACAGCCCCCAACAATGTAAGTGCAAAAGCAAATCCAAGCCCCATACCCAATCCATCATTAATGGATGATAAAACCGTATTCCTCGATGCAAAAGCTTCTGCCCTGCCCAAAACAATGCAGTTCACTACAATAAGTGGGATAAAAATACCGAGTTGCTCGTGCAATGCCGGAGCAAACCCGGCCATAAACAAATCAACGATAGTCACAAATGAAGCGATGATCACAATAAATGTTGGTATCCTGACCTTATTGGGTATTACGTTCTTAACCAATGAAATCACAAGGTTCGACATCACCAAAACGAAGGCAGTTGCCAACCCCATACCCAGTCCGTTGATTGCAGATGTGGTAACGCCCAATGTTGGGCACATACCCAGCAGAAGAACAAATACCGGATTCTCCTTTAAAAAGCCTTTGGTGAAATTTGCTACTTGATTCATTATTGCCCCCCTCCTTCTTTTTCAAATGTTTGATATGCCCGGTTAACTGCATCACAGAAAGCCCTCGAACTGATTGTTGCAGCAGTAATGGCATCCACATTGCCTCCGTCCTTTTTTATTTTAATCTTAAAACTGGCCGGATTCTTTCCGTAGAACTGCTCTTTAAAAGCATCGGAAGTGATCTTGGTACCAAGACCAGGGGTTTCCTTCTGTGTCAATACAGCAACTTTATTGATGGTTCCATCAGGCAAAAATCCAACCATCACTTCTATTAATCCACTATATCCTTTAAAAGTATAAGAATGAATGGCAACGCCAATAAAATCTTCACCGTGGCGGGCCCAATTCAAAATGAGAGGCTTTTCGCCTTCTGCAGGTATAACATCCTTAATTACCAGGCTATCAAAATCAGGTAAAACCTCTTTGATAGCCTTTTCCTTTTTCTCTTTCTTCACCCTGGCAATTGGCTCAAGTGTAATATTATAAACAACTGATAGGGCCAGCGAGCTCAATGCTGTTACCACCAACAGGGTTATGAACATATTCAAAAATGTTGACTCCTTTTTTGCCATTTATTTTTTATTACTTGTTAAAATAGTACTCAAATGATTATTTGATCCAAAATATATCATTATGATTAAAAAATTCAATATCTATGTTTTCAATATCTCCCCAAACCTCTTCGGCTTAAATCCTTTATTTATTAGTGGCGTGAAGGCGTTCATTATAAGAATAGCAAAAGATACACCTTCAGGATAAGAGCCCCAAACACGTATCAGCATGGTTATTAAGCCGGCACCGAAACCAAAAATCAGCATCCCTCTAACCGACATAGGTGAACTAACCATATCTGTTGCCATGAAAAAGACACCCAGGATCATACCTCCTGTGATAAGATGAAAAAGTGGGTTAATATATATCGCAGGGTTAATAAGCCAAAGAATACCTGAGAATATGACAACGGTTCCAAGGTAGGCAGCCGGTATATGCCATGATATGATCCGGCGACAGAGCAAATAAAAAGCGCCTAACAGCAATGCTATGGCCGATACTTCCCCAAGTGAACCTCCATGTTGGCCTAAAAGCTCAGTAACATAAGTAGGCAACTCTGATGTCAATTCTGATATGGTACGGCCTTCACCAAGGCCTTCTTTTAATATCCCCAGAGGTGTCGGGCCGGTTATCGCATCAGTGAGCTTCTCCGCAAACAGAGGCTTAGCAAGAGGCCAGGAGGTCATTTGAACAGGGAATGATAAAAGAAGAAAAACCCTGCCAACAAGGGCAGGATTAAAGATATTCTTTCCA
The DNA here is from genome assembly GCA_965369825.1 of uncultured Bacteroidales bacterium. Lineage (GTDB taxonomy): Bacteria > Bacteroidota > Bacteroidia > Bacteroidales > JAGONC01 > JAGLWB01. The sequence goes on along the minus strand of CBDUSM010000030.1, from coordinate 3,133 downwards.
ATTCCACCATACGACATTTTTGCAATTCCAATGGCCACAAAAGCGCCTACGATCATGATCCAGACAGGCAGGTTGCTTGGCACATTAAAAGCCAGTAGCAACCCGGTAACAACGGCCGATCCGTCATTGATCGTAACTATGCCTTTGATCAGATATTTCTGAATCAGGTATTCGAACAACAGGCATGCTGCTATGGAAACAACTGCTAACTTAAGCGCATCAAAACCAAAAAAGTAAATCGATACCAGGAATGCCGGGACCAGGGCAATGAAAACACCAAGCATGATCTTCTGTACTGACTGTTCTCCATGGACATGTGGTGATCCGGAAATTGTAAGTAAATCCATATCCTATTTTTTTCCTCGGTTTCTAATCATTTGTCCTACTTTGTTCTTCCCCTCACGGATGTAATCCAGTAAAGGTCTTCCTGACGGGCAGGTATATTGACATGAACCACATTCAATACAATCCATGATGCCCTCTTTCTCCGCATCCTCCAGTTCTTCATGCTGAATCAGGTTTGACAACAAATAAGGTTCAAGCCCCATCGGGCAAACTGTAATACATTTCCTACACCTTATGCATGTTTGAACCACGACTCTTTTTGACTCCTTATCAGTCATTAGTAAGATACCGGATGTTCCTTTTATTACAGGCGTATCAAGAGAGGATAGCGCCTTACCCATCATCGGGCCGCCACTGATAATTTTACCGGTATCCTGTGGCAGCCCTCCTGCCCGATCAATTAATTCACTGATGGGTGTTCCCACTCTCACCAAAAAGTTGGCTGGCTTATTAACTGATTTTCCTGTAACTGTAACAACCCTTTCAAAAAGAGGTTTATTTTTCTGTACTGCCTCGTAAACGGCCAATGCAGTACCAACATTATTAACAACGCATCCCACTTCAATAGGCAACCTCCCGGATGGCACTTCTCTCTTAGTCAATGCCTTGATAAGTTGTTTCTCCCCTCCCTGGGGATACTTAACTTTAAGCGTCTGAACTGTTATCCCTTCAAACTTTTCTGAAAGGTTGGTTAAATAAGTAATTGCATCTTTTTTATTATTTTCGATTCCGACAATGGCTTTCTTTACACCAAGTCCTTTCATCAGAATTGTTGTTCCGATCAGGATTTCCTCGCCCTTTTCCATCATAATCCTATGATCGGATGTAAGGTAAGGCTCACATTCTACGCCATTAATAATCAGCAAATCGGCTTTTTTTCCATCAGGAACCATCAGCTTCACATGAGATGGAAAGGTAGCTCCGCCCAAGCCAACAATACCCATTTCCTTCAATTTTTCAATGATCTCTTTTGAAGAAAGAGGACAGTCACGTTTGATCTGCTCCGATCTGTCAATGGTATTATCCCATTCATCTCCATCCACATCAATTACAATAGCTTCTCTTTTGTAACCGCTTGTATCGATCACTTTATCAATTTTCACCACCGTTCCGGAAACAGAGGAATGAACATTAGAAGAGATGAATGCTTCGCCTTTTGCTATTAGTTGTCCTGCTCTGACTATATCACCCTTATTAACCACCACTTTTGAGGGTGCTCCAAGATTTTGGGATACAGGGATAAAGACTTTCTTTGGCACAGGCAGAACATCAATCGGCTGATCTGATGATAACTTTGTTTCTTCGGGGTGAACCCCGCCCAATTTAAATGTCTTTAACATTAATTTTTTTATACTTATTACACAACAACTTTATCCGTTTCTTTTTCAGGAGTATCTTCTTTTACTTTCCGAAGAGGAAAATTAATTTCATGTATAGCCTCTGTAGGGCATACCGGAATACACTTTCGGCACAACTTACATTTTTCAAAATCTATATATGCCAGGTTGTTCTCCAGGGTTATGGCATCGAACGGACACACCTTAACACACTTACCACAGCCAATACATGCCACAGAGCAATTCTTCCTGGCAACACCACCTTTTTCCTCGTTAATACAGCATACATAAATCCTTTTGCTCTTCTTCCCAACATTTCTCAACTCAATAATATCTCTTGGGCAAGCTTCAACACAGGCGCCACATGCAACACATTTATCCTCAATCACAACCGGCAGCTCCGTTTCTTCATCCATATAGATGGCATCAAAGTTACAAGCTACCACACAATCACCCAGTCCAAGGCAACCATAAGGGCATCCGCTTTCACCTGAATAAAGGTTATGAGCAAAAAAACAAGTGGCAGCGCCATCATACTCAACTTTCTTCGGTGCGTTCGCCGGTGACCCATTACACCTAACAACAGCAACCTGTGGCTCTGCCATGTCTGCTTCAAGACCCAGGATCTCCGCCACTTTACTCATCACATCATTTCCGCCAACAGGGCAGTAAAATCCTTCCATATTACCGGCTTTCACGATCTCTTCAGCAAAATTCCTGCAGCCAGGATAACCGCAACCTCCGCAATTGGCACTGGGCAAAACTTCCTCAACAATATCAATGTTTGGATCTTCAATAACCTTAAACTTCTCAGCGATAAAGAATAAAATAACAGCTGAGACAATCCCGATAGCACTTAACGAAACAACGGCAAAAATCATGACATCATTCAAGGTGCTTCTCCTTTCCTCATAAGAAAACAATAACACAAGAAATAACTACCTAAAGTAAAATAATAGGCAAAAGTAAAAACAAATAATAAAGCAGGAAATGAATTACAAAAAAACTTATAAACTGCAAAAGAAAAGAAATCTAACTATCTATTGTACAAGTACTTTCCGGACTATATTTTCACCATTAGTAAATACTTTTAAAAAGTATACACCTTTAGGAAGGTTGGGAAGGTCGATTTCTTCATAAAACAACGCTGTACCTTTTCCGTTCCTGGACAGAACAATCTCTCCCAGTTGATTTACCATCATAATTTCATAGGATTTATGTTCAAGACCATCGACTTTAAGTGTAAAGCGGCCCGTAGATGGGTTGGGGATGACTACGATATTAATTTTACCGGCAATTGGATCAGAAAAACCTGTACAAGGATCCAACATAATTTTCACTTTATCGGTATCCTCATCATCACAGGGTAAAATGGGGTAAGCTGACAATGTGAGTTCAACTAACTCATTCTGGATATCCGCCTGACCTGGAGTATATGTTGCATTAAGGAT
>CBDUSM010000029.1:0-9119 GCA_965369825.1 uncultured Bacteroidales bacterium | reverse complement strand
GTACCGTTAACTGAGCTTGACAGGTTAACAACCTTCATATTAATCGGAACAATAATTGGCGCAAGGTTGGGACATTGCCTTTTTTATGAACCCTTCAGGTACTTTAGTAACCCTCTTGAAATTCTTAAGATCTGGGAAGGAGGTCTTGCCAGCCATGGAGCAGCATTAGGCATATTACTGGCGCTATATTTTTATAGCCGTAAAAGCCAAAAATCTTTTCTTTGGACACTTGATAGAGTTGTAATAGTAGCATCGCTGGCCGGTTGTTTTATTCGCATTGGCAATCTGATGAACTCAGAGATATTTGGCACGTACACTGAAGTGCCCTGGGCTTTCATTTTTGAAAGGGTAAGTAACATCCCACGTCATCCAACGCAAATATATGAAGCACTTGGGTACTTGATTACTTTTCTTTTTCTGTTATGGTATTACCACCGGAAGAAAGGCAAACCAGAAAAAGGTATCTTATTTGGATTATTTCTGGTCTTTATTTTTGCGTTTCGCTTTTTAACAGAAATAATAAAAGAACCACAGGTAGATTTTGAGACCAATTATTTACTTAACATGGGTCAGGCCTTAAGTATTCCATTTATCCTCCTGGGAATAATTATGATAACAAGGCCTAAGCTCAGGAAGAAAGGCAAATAGGGTTATTGAATCTGCTGAAACTGATAATCGATTATTTCATTAATTCGATCAGCTAAATCCGTTTGTTTATTCCTGATTGCAAGTGTTGATAATTGCTGCAGTAATGCAAAGGCCCTTTGACGGTCTTCAGCATAATATTCTGCAAAATGATCTTTCAGGCTATTATAATAAATGATATCTTCTTCAAAATTTTCTACCAGTTGGGCTATCAATTGATTCGCTTTCTCAATTTGGCCAGCTTTGTAATAAACCTCAACAAATGGCCACATATAAACATCATAAGTGATCTTCTCATTTGGAAAAACCTCCTGGCATCTGTCAGCTACCGCTACAGCCGAATCCATCTTTTGTTCCTGAATCAATGCCTGAGATAACCTCATGAAATTTTGTCGGGGAATAGTTACATTGCGGTAACTCTCCCTATCTACATAAACAGATGGATCATTAAGGTTGCCCCACAGGCACTTGTTCATCAGGATATCATAGCTCGCTTCGGTTGATAATCCGCCAAGGCCTTTTATATAATATTTCGCCTTTACTGGCATAAATCTATAAACAAAGCCTTCCAGATGACAATATTTACCCACATCGAAAACATGATTAATGCTATTGGGATTGGCAAAATAAACAGGGCGTTCCCAATCGTTGGTAGCTAGAAAATCAAGAAACATCAGATCGTTTTTATACAGGTAATTTGGTTTGATATTCCATTCGATAACAGATTCAATTTGACCGGCAAGCCTTTCAGGAACAATTCCATTTTGAATGGCCTTAGCAGAGTCAACAGTTAGTTTTACCTTTTTTGTCGGGAAATAATTCACCCAGTTTCCGCTCTGTAAAGGGAGTTTCGTATTTTTATTATCGCTGGCAATAAAGTCTATCACCCGTTTGAGTTCCACATTTCCTGTAATAGTCTTCTCCTCAAAATAGGGTATTATTTGATTTACGCCTTTGTTGTATTGTGCAGGCTTCAGGGTGAAAGGTAATGGTTCGGCATCATATATTTTTTTTCCAAGTTGATGGACATACCAATCGCCTGATGCAAGCATAAAATTAACCACCCTCACATCCGTACGAATACCCTCTACTTCCTGGGCATACCACAAAGGGAATGTATCATTATCGCCGTTTGTTATCAGTATGGCATTAGGCGCACATGAGTTCAGGTAATTGGCAGCAAAATCGCGTGCAGCGTATTTATTTGACCGATTGTGATCATCCCACCCCTGTTGAGCCATAATACCGGGCACCAGAATCAGGCATATTATGGTCACAAAAGCAGCAGAAATTTTTCGATTCATCATTCGGGTTAAAAAGTCGGTAATAGCAATCACACCCATGCCAATCCAAATGGCATATGCATAAAACGATCCGGCATAAGCATAATCACGCTCACGTGGCTGATAAGGATACTGATTAAGGAAAACTGTAATAGCCATACCGGTAAACAAAAACAATAATGCCACAACAGCCCAACTTTTATAATCTTTGTTCAAAAGGTATAATAACCCAACCAAACCAAGGATTAATGGCAGAGCATAAAATTTATTTCTCGCAGGACTATGTTTGCTTGCAGGGAAATACTCCTGATCGCCAAGGCGCCCATTATCGAGAAAACTAATTCCACTTAACCAGTTACCATGCTCTATTCCCCCATGGCCTTCAACGTCATTCTGCCGTCCAACAAAATTCCAAAGGAAATAACGCCAATACATGTGCCCAAGTTGATACTTGAAAAAAAATCGTAAATTTTCTGAAAATGTTGGTTTATTAATCACCTCTGCTGTTCCATCCCGTTGCGTATACCTGATTGGCGTTCCCTTAACTTTTCCCCATCGTTTGTATGCATTGATATGTATCTCTTTTTGGTCACTCCACATTCTGGGAAAAACCGTGGTAAACCGTGAATCATAATTAGGGATTGTGGATTTGCGGTCATCAGTAATCACATATTTTCCCTTCTCCGTATCTCTTAAATAAACAGGATTGCCATCTTTATAAGGATGAGTGGGATCCAGAGGAGAATTGTAATATTGGCCGGAAAAGATGGGCCAGGAACCATATTGTTCTCTATTCAAATATGACAACAATGAAATCGCATCGCTGGGATTATTTTCATTTATGGGCGTATTGGCATTGGCTCTTATAATAATCAGCAGAAACGAAGAGTAGCCAATCAGAATAAAGGCAAAACTTAAAATCACGGTGTTAAGTAATGCTTTCTTATTCCTGATCAAATAAAGGAGAACCAAAACCACACCACTAACAATAAACCGGAAGATAAAACTACCGGTTGAACTGCTACCAACAAGAACAAGAATGATCATCAGAACCAACAATATACTAAATGATAACTTTAAAGGTTTGCTTGTATCGGCTTTTGTTGTATACATAATTCCGGTTGTAATCAGACCAATCATTACCAAGGCGAAGAAAATTGTACCGGAATTAAAAGGAAGTCCAAAAGAATTAACAAAAAGTAATTCGGTCTTTGCAAAAAGATTTACAATTTCAGGAATAATTCCATACATAATAAAGACAAGTAAAAGGATTGAAACAATTCCGGTCTTAATTATTCCATTAATGCTAAGCTTGTATCTCTTAAAATAAAAAATAAATGCGATTGCCGGTATAGCCAGGAGGTTCAGAAGATGAACACCAATGGAAAGGCCAATCATAAAAGCAATAAATATGATCCATCTGAAAGCATGGTCTTCATCAGCAACCTGCTCCCATTTCAAAATTGCCCAGAAAACAAGTGCGGTAAAAAAAGAAGACATGGCATACACCTCGCCTTCAACAGCCGAAAACCAAAACGAATCAGAAAAAGTATAAGCCAGGGCTCCAACCAGCCCACCTCCAATAATAGTAAATATTTTACCATTAGTGACCTGATTATCGGTAAAGGCAATTTTTCGGGCAAGGGCTGTTATGGTCCAAAACAAGAAAAGGATGGTAAAACTACTTGACAAAACTGACATGATATTCACCATAAGGGCAACCCTGGTTGTATCACCAAAAGCAAACATCGAGAAAAAACGAGCCACTATCTGAAATAAAGGTGCCCCCGGAGGGTGGCCAACCTGTAACTTATAAGCTGTAGCAATATATTCACCACAATCCCACCAACTGGCTGTTGGCTCAACAGTCAGTAAATAAACAATAGTGGCAATCACAAAGACACCCCAGCCAAAAATTGTATTAAGAAGGTTAAATTTTTTCATTTGTTGAAATCGGTTTATATTTACAGGAATGTAAATTTTAGGCGAATTTATAAAAATTACTCGATTCCAATTGATTTGCCATGTTAAAAAAACAAAAATATTTATCAAAACTATGCCAAAATCTGTCATGATATTGCCAAACCAACAGGAATTTCTTTAAAAATTGAAAAAAAACTTTTATAAACAAAAAAAAAATGTAATTTTGCAGTCCTTTAAAAAAAAAAAGCTTGTCCGATGGTGTAACTGGCAACACGTCTGATTTTGGTTCAGAAGAGTCCAGGTTCGAGCCCTGGTCGGACAACTTGTTTTAAACTTTTTTAAAGGCTGTAAGAAGAATTGGATGTGAGGGGACATAAGTCCCCTATTTTGTTGGAGCATGATGTAATTAAAAAATGATTGAGCCAATTACAATACAAAATCTTGTTGATGACTATCTAAATGATGGTGATAGGTTTCTGGTGGAATTTACCATCAAACCAGGAAATAAAATTTCCGTGTACCTGGATAGCGATAAGGCAATTACGATAACCGATTGTGTTGAAGTTAGCAAACATATCGAGTCGAACCTTGACAGAGACAATGAAGACTTTGAGTTAAGGGTTTCTTCATATGGAATAGATCAACCTTATAAGCTAATCAGACAATATAAAAAAAATATTGGAAAACTTGTAAAGGTTGACTTACATGATGGGGAGCAATATACCGGAAGGCTCTTACAAGTTTCAAATGATGAATTTGTTGTAAAACCGGAACAATCAGGGGGAAAAACAAACAAACAAAAAATGGATCAACCACGCACATTTGCTTTCAGTCAGGTAAAAGAAACCAAAGGTGTAGTGACATTTAAATAATTAATTGATTAAATACATTATTAAAAATGGACCACATAAATTTAGTTGAGACTTTCTCAGAATTTAAGGAGTTCAAAAACATTGAAAGGGAAACCATGATGCGTATCCTGGAAGATGTTTTCAGGCATATGTTGGCAAGAAAATATGGCACAGATGAGAATTTCGATATCATTGTTAACATCGATAAAGGCGACCTGGAGATATGGCGAAACAGAGAAATTGTTGAAGACGGGGGTGTTGAAGATGATAACACACAAATTGAGTATACTGAAGCCATTAAGATAGAACCTGACTTTGAAATCGGAGAAGATGTTTCGGAAGAGATTAAAATGGGTGATTTCGGACGCCGGGAAATTTTATCGGTTCGTCAAAACCTGATTGCTAAAATCCAGGAATACGAAAAGGATAATGTATACAAAAAGTATAAAGATAAAATTGGAGAGATTATTTCCGGCGAGGTTTACCAGATTTGGAAAAAAGAAATTCTAATCCTCGATGATGAATATATTGAATTGATTCTGCCAAAATCCGAACAAATCCCATCAGATTTTTACAGGAAAGGCGATACCATCAGGGCAGTAGTGTCGAAGGTAGAAATGAGAAACAACACACCTTATATCATTCTGTCCCGTACTTCAACTATCTTCCTGGAAAGATTATTCGAGTCGGAAGTTCCTGAAGTCTATGATGGGTTAATAACCATAAAAAAAATAGTTCGCATCCCCGGCGAACGTGCAAAAATTTCTGTTGAATCATACGACGACAGAATTGATCCTGTTGGAGCTTGCGTGGGTATGAAAGGCTCAAGAATTCATGGCATTGTTAGAGAGCTTAAAAATGAAAACATTGATGTTATCAATTTCACCAATAATTCATCCCTCTACATTTCCAGGTCACTAAGCCCGGCTAAGATATCTTCAATCCAATTAGATGACGATAATAAAAAGGCCGATGTCTATATGAAACCCGACCAGGTTTCACTTGCTATAGGCAAAGGAGGATATAACATTAAACTGGCAGGTAAACTAACCGGATATGAAATTGATGTGTACAGAGATACTGATTCTGAAAATGAGGATGTTGATTTGACCGAATTCGCTGATGAGATCGATCAGTGGATAATTGAAGAATTGAATACTATTGGCTGTGATACTGCAAAAAGTGTTTTGGAACTTTCTGTTGAGGAATTGGTTAAAAGGACTGATCTGGAAGAAGTTACTATTTTAGAAGTTATTAAAATATTAAAAGCTGAGTTTGAGTAACATTTCGGCTTTATAATAAAGACATAAAGGCAAAGTAATACGACCTGTGGCAGTATACTATTTTATAAATTATTTTATTTTTACAAAATAAAAATACAAGGGTCATTTATAAATTATGACTGAAACAAGTAAAACAATAAGATTAAGCAAGGCAGCAAGGGAGTTCAATGTTGGGCTAAATACCATTGTTGAATACCTGAAAAAGAAGGGATATGATATTAAAGAGAGCCCGAATACAAAGTTATCGGATGATATCTATCAAATTCTGGTTGCTGAATATGCATCTGAAAAAGCGGTTAAAGAAGAAGCCAGGAAAATCGGATTGGATTATACCGATCACGAAACCATTTCTATTGACGACAAATTACCCCCTGCAGAAAAGCCTGAAGCACCTAAAGTTCAAGAAGATCTTATTATAAAGAGTGTTTCTTTTGGCTTTGATGCAAATGATTTTCGAGCTGAACCTTCAAAGGAAGCTCCTCCGGCTGAAGAAGCTCCTCCGGCTGAAAAAACCCCGCCGGCTGAGGAAAAAACTATAGAAAAAAAACCCGCTGCGGAGATAAAAAAAGAAAAACTGAAGAGCGAAGCTAAAGAGCCATCTCCGGTTAAAACAACTACTGATGAAACTAAAGTACCTTCAGTGAAATCAGAGGTTAAAATTGTTGGAAAAATAGAGCTTGAGAAGATCATTGATAAACCAAAAACAACTAAAAAGGCCACAAAAAAAACTACGAAATCTACAAGGAAGGGAATAAAAGAACCTGAAAAAGAAAAAACAGAAGAAATTACCCACGAAGAAAAAGCTGTAGAAAAAAAACAAACTGAACCAACTCCCGTTGAAAAACCGAAGAAAAAAGTTGAGAGTAAAGAAAAAGAATCACCCGTTCCGGATACTAAGAAAAAAATAGTTGAAAAAGAAATTATTAAAGCACATGCCAAGAAACTCAGTGGACCTACTATCGTAGGCACAATTGAGTTACCTAAAGCTGTAAAACCCGAAAAAAAGAAACCGGTTGCATCGTCATCTGATGAACAAATCAAAGCTAAGAAAAAGAAAAGAAGGCGGATTAGGAAACCTAACATGCCAGCAAAAGAAACAACAAAGCAGCAAACAGGAAAATCAAAAGGGAAACAGCAAAAATTTTATGTAAAACCCGAGCCAACTGCAGAAGAAATTCAAAAACAAATCAAAGACACGTTACAAAGACTTAGTTCTACTGGAAAATCAAAATCTGTTAAGCATCGCCGTTTAAAAAGAGAACACCTGCAAAAAGAACGGGAAGAAGAACAACAAAAAATTGAACAGGAAAAGAAAATCATTAAGGCAACAGAGTTTGTAACGGCAAACGAGTTGGCATCGATGATGAATGTTCAGGTTAATGAAGTAATAGCAATCTGTATGTCGCTTGGCATGTTTGTTTCTATAAATCAACGCCTCGATGCCGAAACCCTGACCCTTGTGGCTGAAGAATTTGGTTATGAAATAGACTTTGTTAGTGTTGAGGTTCAGGAAGCTATTCATCAGGTTGACGAAGAGGATTCATCAGAAGGAATGGTGGAAAGGGCTCCAATTGTAACAGTAATGGGACATGTTGACCATGGTAAAACTTCTCTTCTTGACTACATTCGTCATACCAATGTTATTGCAGGAGAATCCGGGGGCATTACCCAACACATTGGAGCGTATGAAGTAGAATTAAAAGATAACAAACGCATCACTTTTCTTGATACTCCCGGACATGAAGCATTTACGGCAATGCGGGCACGTGGTGCTAAAATGACCGACCTGGTAATTATTGTAATTGCTGCTGATGACAAGATTATGCCTCAAACTGTTGAAGCAATAAACCATGCTCAGGCTGCAGGCGTACCTCTCATTTTTGCCATTAATAAAATTGATAAGTCAAATGCAGATATTGATAAAATATTAGAGGGCCTCTCCAAAATGAATATCCTCGTGGAAGATTGGGGTGGGAAATTCCAATCCCAGGCAATATCAGCAAAAAAAGGTGATAACATTGATTTGTTGCTGGAAAAAGTCCTTCTCGAAGCGGAAATGCTTGAGCTTAAAGGAAACCCCTCAAAAACAGCCCATGGTACTGTTGTTGAATCATCTCTTGATAAAGGTAGAGGCTACGTAACCAACATTCTAATTCAGAATGGAACACTTAGAATAGGTGACATGGTATTGGCGGGGTCAGCATATGGAAAGGTAAAAGCACTGTATAATGAGCGTAACCAAGCCGTAAAGGAAGCCGGGCCTTCCCAACCAGTTTTGCTCCTGGGATTAAATAGCGCCCCACTCGCTGGCGATCTTTTTAATGTATTAGCTGATGAAAGAGAAGTAAAAAACATTGCATCAAAACGTCTTCAGTTACAGCGTGAACAAGGCCTGAGAACTCAAAAACATATTACGCTTGATGAGATTGGCAGACGTATAGCCATTGGTGACTTTAAAGAACTGAACATTATCGTGAAAGGTGATGTTGACGGTTCAGTCGAAGCATTGTCAGATGCTTTGTTAAAATTGTCAACTGAAGAGATTCAGGTTAACATCATTCACAAATCAGTAGGTCAAATAATCGAATCTGATGTTATGTTGGCTTCTGCGTCAGATGCTATTATTATTGGTTTCCAGATCCGTCCATCGATGAGCACGCAGAAACTGGCAGAAAAAGAGCAGATTGATATAAGGCTCTACTCAATTATTTATACCGCAATCAATGAGATTAAAGACGCAATCGAAGGTATGTTATCACCCGACACTGAAGAAAAAATCCTCTGTAATATCGAAGTGCGTGAAATATTTAGGATTACCAAAGTTGGTACAATTGCCGGATGTTATGTGTTGGATGGAAAGGTGACACGAAACACTAAAGTGCGCGTCATCCGCGATGGCATTGTGGTTTATACTGGTCTGCTTGGTTCCCTGAAACGGTTTAAAGATGATGTTAAAGAGGTTGCTACCGGATATGAGTGTGGTTTAAATATTGAAAACTTTAATGATATTAAAGTGGGTGATATTGTAGAAGGTTACGAAATAATTGAAATAAAAAGAAAATTATAAATTTTTATTGATCATTAACGTTTGCTTTCTCCCGGGACCGATAGAAACAATATCAAAAGGAACACCG
>CBDUSM010000028.1:0-9155 GCA_965369825.1 uncultured Bacteroidales bacterium | reverse complement strand
GAGACTCCCCAATTTCACATTACTAAAACAGATGAAAATGGCAAATTTATTTTCGCCCTAAACCAGGCAACCAATATCGAGGATATTTTTTTATGTACGAAACATCGCTTTGAAAATGAGTTGGAGTTCCTCATTAATAAAGATTTCTCCAACAGCTATCCCGTAACTAACAATATTTTTCTCTCGATTGACACATCGGATAAGAAATTGCTTGAAGAGATGTATATCAATTATCAAACGAAAAAAGCCTTCGATGTCAGCAATGTGGAAATCTCTAAAGAAAGTACTAGTATGCCATTCATGTGGGAGCCCCGGGAAGTTTCCATTCTTCTTACTAATTTCATTGAGCTTCCCACGCTAAAAGATGTCTTTAATGAAATAATACCTTATGTAAGGGTACGAAGTCAAAAAGGGATGCATTATTTAAGTGTCCTGGATCCTTTAACAAAAGAAATATTTAATGCTCCACTTATTCTATTAGATAATATACCGGTATTTGATATTGATGAGTTGCTAAAAATTCACCCGGCCAGAATCAAGCAGATTGATGTCATTAACAAGACTTATTTACTTGGTGAGTATGACATTAAGGGTATCGTATTAATAACTTCGAACAGTGATGATTTTTGTGGTATTTCATTTCCGGCAGAATCAATATTTGTTGAATTTCAAACAATCACACCAACCCTTGAATTTCAATCACCTACTTATGATACTGAAACAAAAAAATTAAGCAGGATCCCTGATTTCAGGACAACCCTCTTCTGGTACCCAAATCTCATATTACAACAACAAGATACTGCGTTATCATTTTTTGCTTCCGATCATTGCTCAGAATATGATGTAATAGTAAGGGGCATAACTAATGAGGGCGTTCCGTGTTTTGGGAAGGCATCGTTCAAGGTTTCACGCTAATTTGTCGGACACCTATAGGTGTCCGACAAATATGGGGAATTTACAGAGTATCAATCTGTTGGTTCAAAACATTGACTAAATGATCAAACTGAATCCTATTAACCGAATCAATAGGTTTTGCCGGAGGGGATTTCACTTTTAATGGGTCAATAGGTTCGCCATTTTTGTAAACCCGAAAATCAAGATGAGGCCCGGTTGCTAATCCTGTTTTACCAACATAGCCTATCAGGTCTCCCTGATTCACATGTGATCCGTTCTTTATGCCCTTTGCATAACCTGAAAGATGCATATAAACCGTTGAATAGGTTCCATTGTGCCTGATTTTGATATATCGTCCCCCGCCTCTTCTCTCAAACCCTTTCTTAATCACAACGCCATCTCCAATCGTGTGAACCGGAGTTCCTGAAGGTGCAGCATAATCCACGCCATGATGAGGCCGGCGGATCTTTAGAATGGGATGAAGCCTGCTATGGGAAAACCGGGAGCTGATCCTGCTATATCGTAACGGAGACTTTAAAAACGTTCGACGCAAGCTGTTTGCTTCCTCATCAAAATAATCACCAACACTATCCTGAACAAAATAATAAGCATAATAATCATATCCCATATGGGTAATGCAACCAGCAATAATATTGCCAATACCAATGGTGTCATCTTCAACAATCAACTCTTCAAACATAATCCGATAGCTGTCCCCTTTTTGAATGCCAAAAAAATCAATAGCCCAGGCATAGATATCAGAAAGTTCCACTGCCAGGTATGGGTTGGTCCCATTCTCAACAAAAGAGTTCCAAAGAGATGATTCAATAACACCGGTTGTTGTCGATATGACTTTTCTGATCTCTTTACTTCCTCTATAAACATTCAAAGTATCTCTCAGGTCAAACACAACATACTCTGTTAATGAGATGTTATAAACAAAATATTGCAAGGCAGGGATCGAATCACCGGTTAACAAAACAGCATAAGGATTCCCTGATCTTATCTTACGGACGTTAAAAACAGGTTGCGCTTTCCAGGCCAATTGATTTATGGTTGGATAATTCACATCATATGATAATAAAATATCAGCAAGGTATTGATTCTTCTTTACCTTTCCATATTGGATAGTCATTGAGTCAATTACTATTCCATACTTAACCAAAGGTTGAGAGAAAAACTCACTTTCCTGAGGTATTTCAGATTCAGCCCTGTTTTTTTCAAAAGGCCAGAATACAATAATCAGGATAGCGACTACAAGAAACAGTATGAAGAGTTTTATTAGCTTGGCTTGTGACACAGGTTAGGTCTGTTTTTTTTGCAAAGCCAGCTCCCTGCCGGCATCCATTGCCTCAAGATTTATGTCCACGACTGCCTGGCCTTTCTTTTCAAATGTTTGAACGATTGCCTCTTCAAGTTTATTGTAGTCTATTTCAAGAAAAGGAGTTGCGGCACCAAGTATAACCATGTTTGCAGCCCGGTTTGAACCCACCTCTTTAGCTATTTCATTGGCATTTATGACCAGGTGATATGGTTGTTTTTCTATTTCATTTATTATTGATTTAACAGCAGGGTAGTTAGGAATATTGATATGGGGCTTAGAATTTGTGATCAGCCATCCATGCTTAGAAAGCTTAGGAAGGTAGCGCAATGACTCCATAGGTTCAAGTGAAAGTATCATATCAGCTTTCCCATCCGGGATCAGGTCGGAGGCAATTTCACTATCTGAAAGTCGCAGGTTTGAATAAACAGCTCCACCCCGCTGGCTCATTCCATGAACCTCGGCCTGTTTTAAAAACAGTCCCGTATTTACGGCTGCCAAACCAATTATTGCAGCAATTGATAGAATACCTTGTCCTCCCACTCCCGCAAGTATAATATCTTTTTTCATTATAGTTCTTCCATTTTTTGTTTAACTTTCTTCTCAGCCCGAATTCTTTTAGCAACAACATGTAAACACTCCCTTCTGGGAATAATAACGGATACCCCTTCATAAACAAGTTCCTCCTTCATAACCTTCATGTTTACTTCATGCTCTTTAGAAATAGGATACAAAATGCGAATATGTTCTTTTTCCACCCCTACTCCTTCACAAATCGATTCAATTCTTCCTGTGGCTAATGAATCCTGCATCCCTGTCATGGCTGTTGTTAAATTATCAAGGATAAGAATAGTGATGGGCGACTTGGCATTAACGGCATCTACCAGACCTGTAATACCGGAGTGAATAAACGTTGAATCGCCAATAACAGCAACTGACGGAATTAAGCCAGCATCAGCTGCACCCTTGGCCATGGGAATTGAGGCACCCATATCAACCAGACTGTTGATGGCTTTATAAGGCTCAAAAACGCCTAACGAATAACAGCCGATGTCGGAAAAAGCCCTCCCTTTGGTATACTCTTCCATAGCTTCATTCAATGCATTGTAAGAATAAATATGTGGGCAGCCCTTGCATAATGATGGAGGGCGCGGCTTTACGTTTTCAGGTATGGGGAAACCAGTATTAACAGACATTCCTAGCGCTGCAGCTACAATATTCGGGTTTAGCTCTCCTTCCCGTGGTATTGCCCCATCCAAACGCCCTTTTATCATCTTTCCCTTATCAAGATATCCTTTTAACATCTCTTCAATAAAGGGAGCACCCTCTTCCAGCAACAGTATAGTATCACACTCATCATAAATACGTTCAACCATATTTTTGGGCAATGGATATTGTCCGATCTTTAGTACCGGATGAGGAATAACACGATCTGGAAAATTCTCCATCAGATAATTATAAGCTATCCCAGCTGTAATAATACCGAGGCTCTTATCCGGTGCATCATAATAAATATTATAGCACGATGTTTCAGAGGCCACCACATATTGTGGGAGCTTTTCTAATAACAACTTATACCTTATCCGGGCACTACCCGGTACAAGAATATATTGAAGTGGATCGGATGGGAGAACCATTTCGTTTTGATCCCTGATGTCATCATTTCGAATGATCCCGGCCCTTGAATGAGCCAGACGTGTGGTTATTCTTATGAGCACCGGGATTTCAAGTTTCTCAGAAAGATCAAACCCGTATTGTACCATATCATATGCTTCCTGCTGGTTGTAAGGTTCCAGGATAGGCATCATAGCAAATTTCCCATAGAAGCGCGAATCCTGCTCATTCTGCGATGAGTGCATTGATGGGTCATCAGCCGTAACGACAACCAGTCCGCCATTAGCACCTGTCATAGCTGAATTAATAAACGCATCGGCAGCAACATTTAATCCAACATGCTTCATGCAAACCATTGCCCGCTTACCCACGTACGAAACCCCAATGGCAGTTTCCATGGCAGTTTTTTCATTGGCACACCATACTGCTTTGATGTTTCCCAACTTCGCTTCTTCAGCGTTCATTACATATTCCGTGATCTCCGTTGATGGCGTTCCGGGGTAAGCATAGATTCCTGTTATTCCTGCATCAATGGCACCTTGTGCTATTGCTTCATCACCTAATAAAACTAATTTTTGCATGCTGTTTTCAAATCATTTTTTTTCAATTCTTCTGATTATCCTTTTATAGCACAAAGTTAGCGAAATTCTAAAGACTAACGCATTAAATCCTTCAAATATTGATACCGTACTCTTTATTTTATAGTTAACTTTGCCAATCAATTACACGTTACATGAACTTCCTTGCCCATACTTTTCTATCAGGTAAGAATGAAGATATTATGATCGGTAACTTTATCGCTGACCATGTTAAAGGAAGCAACATTATGCGTTTCCGTCCGGGGATTGTAAAAGGGATCAAACTGCATCGAAAAATTGATACATTTACCGACAGCCACCCATTATTCATTAGGAGTAAAAGAAGGCTTCAGGGGAAATACCATAAATATGCCGGAGTAATCACAGATATGTTCTATGATCATTTTCTGGCAGCTAACTGGCATGACTATTCTGATGAAGACCTGATTGAGTTCACTTCAAAGACATATAAATTATTATTATGGAATTTTTTCATCCTGCCTGCTAAAACAAAAAAAATACTTCCATTTATGGTAGGGTCAAACTGGCTGGCATCATATGCACACCTAAATTTTCTTCAACGAAGCCTTGAGGGCATTGCTATGAGAACGCCTTTTAAATCAGGTATGGAGAATGCCGTTACTGACTTGAAAAATGATTACGACAAATTCCATTTGGAGTTCAATGGCTTTTTCCCGGAGGTCATTGATTTTTCTAAAGAAGCAATTTCCCATTTATAACTACTGAAACAAAGCTAATATTATTAGGAATACACTGTCAGAATTATTTTTCTCTGCCCACCCCGGTTTCTGAATTCGCAAAGATAGATGCCCTGCCATGTTCCAAGTGCCAACCGGTTGTTTTTCACCGGTAGGGTTAACGATTGTCCAACAAGAGACGATTTTATATGGGCAGGCATATCATCACTTCCCTCCATAGTGTGAGCGTAAATGGGATCATTCTCAGGAATGAGTTTATTAAAAACCTTTTCAAAGTCCTCCCTAACCGTAGGATCGTAATTCTCATTGATAGTGAGGCCAGCAGAAGTATGAAGAATAAAAATATTCAACAATCCTTTTTCCGGTAATTCAGGCAATTCCTGCTTCAGAATGTTGGTGATCAGGTGGTATCCTCGTTTGAAAGGAGGAAGTAATATTTCTTTTTGATAAATCATTGGTTGAGCTTATCATCAATGAGGCTTTAGAAGATTATTGTTTTTCTTAAGTCGATTTTGCAGATGCAAAGCTAAGGAATTTTATACAAAATGAAATTCCGGGGAGGGAAAATTTTAATAAGGGATTTTTGTTACTTTTGTGATTCTGATTTTTAAAATAGACATTGTCAATTTAATTCCTTGATAGCATTGAAAACATTGATTAAAATATGTTTTATCTTTCTGCTAGCTTATTTGACATTTTCCGGGAATGTGCATGCACAATCAGGAGTGATTCGTGGTTTTATTTACGAGAAAGAGACTGGTGAACCTATTATATTTACAAATGTTTATTTAAAAAACACCTCAATGGGTGCGGCTTCTGATGTTAATGGGTATTTCATCATTACTCCAATACCACCAGGGCAATATATTTTAGCAGTTACCTACCTGGGTTATGATACGCTTAATATGCCTATAACCATACATCAGGATGATTTTATTACTAAAAAACTTTTCTTGAGTAAAGCTGCATATATGCTTGAAGGTGTTAGTATTTCGGCATCCAAAGATGAAGCATTAACTGAAACACGGGTTTCAACCCTCACAATTACACCTAAGCAAATTAAACAAATTCCGGCTATTGGTGGGCAGCCCGACCTTGCCCAATACCTTCAGGTTGTTCCAGGTGTTGTATATACTGGTGATCAGGGTGGGCAGTTATACATCAGAGGGGGATCCCCTGTTCAGAATAAAGTATTGCTCGATGGCATGGTAATTTATAATCCGTTTCACTCCATAGGCCTTTTTTCTGTATTTGAAACTGACATAATCAGGAGTATGGATATTTTTACCGGTGGTTTTGGAGCCGAGTATGGCGGAAGGATCTCATCCGTAATTGATATTACAACAAGAGATGGAAATAAACGGCGAATGGCCGGAAAGGTTTCAGCCAGTACATTTGCTGCCGATGCACTTTTAGAAGGCCCCCTGAAAAAACTAAAAGAAAACGGTAAAGGCAGTTCATCCTTTATTCTCTCTGCAAAACATTCTTACCTCGATCAAAGTTCTAAAATATTTTATCAGTACGTTGATACAGCCGGCCTTCCATTTACCTACACTGATTTGTATGGCAAAATTTCGCTGAATGGAATAAATGGCAGTAAAGTGAACTTTTTTGGATTCCATCATGATGATAAAGTGAATGAATATCATGCACTGGCCAACTATCATTGGATATCATCAGGAGGGGGAATGAATTTTGTTGTGATCCCTGGCAGGACACCAGCTTTAATGGAAGGTTATGTATCTTATTCTGATTATAAAATTTCCCTGGAAGAAAAGGTATCCCCTACCCGGTCAAGCAGAATAGGCGGATTTGAAATGGGATTAAATTTCAGCTACTTCTTCAATAAAGATTTATTTAAATATGGAATAGAAATGCTCGGTTACACAACAGTTTTTGATTACTATAACTCTTTGAATCGAAAAATTGAGCAAAAAGAAAACACAACTGAGCTCGGTGTTTTTGTAACCTACAAAAAAGTTCTCAATAAATTGCTGATTGAACCCGGTTTCAGGCTGCAGTGGTATGCCTCGCTTCATAATATTTCCCCTGAACCCCGTTTAGCCATTAAATATAATGTGGCTGCTAATCTTAGGTTGAAATTTGCCGGGGGCTTTTATTCCCAAAACCTTATAAGTGCAAAATCTGACCGTGATGTGGTTAATCTTTTCTATGCTTTTGTGTCCGGACCAGATAACCTCCCCCATGAATTTGACGGCAAAGAAGTGACCCACAAACTTCAAAAAGCCTCTCATCTGATTTTCGGAGTTGAATACGACATTGGGAAATACCTGACCATGAACCTGGAAGGTTACTACAAAAAATTCAACCAGCTAACAAACCTGAATAGAAATAAAATTTTTAATGATGACGAGGCCAATGCTAACCAGCCGGATTATCTAAAAAAAGATTTTATTATTGAAAACGGCCACGCTGAAGGGATAGATGTTTCATTTAAATACGACTGCAAACAATTGTATATCTGGGCTGTTTATTCCCTTGCTTATGTTCAACTCTATGATGGCATTATTGAATATTACCCCCATTACGATCGCCGGCATAATATAAATTTAGTTATGACTTATACCTGTGGTGAAACCAAAAGCTGGGAAGCCAGTGCCAGATGTAATATGGGGTCGGGTTTTCCATTTACTCAAACACAAGGATTTTATGAAGAACTAACCTTTGAGGGTGGTGTTAATTCGAATTACACAGCTGAAAACGGACAGTTGGGAATAATATATGCCGAATTGAATGCAGGACGGCTGCCCAATTATTTCAGAATGGATGTTAACCTTAAACGAATCTTTCTAACAGGATATCATTCAAGACTTGAGGCTAATGTTGGGATTACCAACATCTTTGACCGTGAAAATATATTTTATGTTGATAGAATATCATACGAAAAGGTTTATCAGTTACCTTTAATGCCAAGCATCGGACTTAAGTTTGTTTTTTAATTTCGTGGTTACTCCTTATTTTTTGTATCAATAATTATTGTTACCGGCCCATCATTAATAAGTGACACTTTCATCATTGCCCCAAATTCGCCTTGTTGAACTTTTTTACCTAACTGTTTTTCAAGTTCCAACTTAAAGCCTTCATATAACGGAATGGCAATTTCAGGCTTAGCTGCTTTAATATAAGAAGGCCTGTTACCTTTCTTTGTGCTGGCATGTAATGTAAACTGACTTATCAATAAAATGTCACCTCCTGAATCTGAAATTGAAATATTCATTATTCCATGGCTGTCATTAAAAATCCTGAGCTTGACTATTTTAGCACATAGCCACTCAATTTCATCAAAAGTGTCAGTTTCCTCAATACCTAAAAGGAGCATCAATCCCTGACCAATTTTACCTGCAATTACTCCCTCTATCTCAACAGAAGCTTTTGAAACACGCTGAATAACAACACGCATAAAAATATCATTTGTTAAAAAATTAGAATACTAAGAATCAGCAACCTGCTATTTTCAAAATAAAATTTTCAATCAACTCATTCATAATCCTTCTCTTCCCAGTCATCATTAAGAATACTTAGGTAACTATTATATCGTCCCTGATCAATTACATTATTTTTCAAAGCTTCTTTAACGGCACAATTTGGTTCGTGAACATGTGTGCAATTATGAAACTGACAATCATGCATTAAAGCTCTCATTTCCGGGAAACGCTCCCCAACTTCGTTTTTATTAAAATCAATAAGCCCGAATTCTTTGATCCCCGGCGTATCAATAATGAATCCACCGAATGAAAGCTCATACATTTCTGCAAAAGTAGTTGTATGCATTCCTTTTTTATGATACGGTGAAAGCTCGCTGGTTTTAAGACTTAATTCGGGTTGTAATGCATTTATTAAAGCAGACTTCCCAACGCCGGAATGACCAGCAAAAAGCGTTGACTTATTCTTTAACCTTTTCTCTATCTCCTCTAATCCATTGCCTTTTAATGCAGAAACCTCATAACAGGGATATCCAACTTTTTCATAAATAGTCTTTATGTTATTATGATGTTGCCATAACTCATC